>JBGPFY010000051.1:0-6518 GCA_041483615.1 Nitrososphaeria archaeon
ACGACCTGTTTTCCAAGCTCGTCCTCCAAGTCGAGGAGCTGAGGCGGAGGGGAGGTTCTTGACCGGCGCCGAGACTGCGACGGAGACCCCGTCGACGCTTTCCAAGTACCTCACGAGGAGCGCCTTGACCTACTACGCTCTCGCACTCCCTGCGATCATCGCGCAGCTCATCTTCTCTATCTCCCTCGCATCGAACTCTGGGAGCCTCGTCCCACAGGTGGCGTCGCTCGGTGGGACGGTCTCGGCGACCATCCTCCTGCTTCCGTGGCTCTTCCTGATCGTGTCCGCCTACGCCGTCTTCTCGTTCCGACCCTCGACTCTGGTCACCATGCTCGCGTTCTCCTTCCTTATCGTCGCGACTGCCACAAGCTCGGCGTCCTTCCTGGGAGCCCAGCTCGACCTCGCCGACCTTGTCCTCCTGGTCATCGCCGCCTCCTTCCTCGCCCTGGCGGGGTTCAACTACGCCCGCGGGGCGAAGCTCCTAGCGGGGAGGCGGCTCGACGTGAGGTCTGCCGGCCCGCGGCCGTACCAAGCGATGGGCATCGGACTCGAGATCGGTACCCCCCTCCTCGCGGTCTTCGTACTCGTCGCCCTCGTCCAAGCCGTCGTCGGCGCCGTCAACGTCCAGGCCGCCCTCCTCCCCCAGCCCCTCTCGACCCTGGCCTCTCTCTACCTCCAGTCTCGCTTCGGAATCGTCTTCGCGACGCTCTTCGTCGCCGGCGCGACTATCTGGGTCCTGCGCCAGCTCCTGGAGCCAGCCCTGCTCTACTTCACGCTCACGGCCGCTGACGCGAAGAAGGAACTCCTCGGAGAGATAGAACCGACGACCAAGTCTGTCAAGAAGATCGCACGCTACCGGCCATCTGGAGGGCTCGCGTGGGGGCTCCTGGCCGTGGTCTATTGCGGGGGGCTCATCGCGGCACTTGCCCTCTTCCTCCCTCGCGACCAGCTTCTCCGTGACCTGCTCGCCCCACTGAGCCTCAAGCCCCCGCCCCACACGTCCGTCGAAGTCCTCATCCAGAGCTCGATTCAGAGCGGCCTGGTCAGGGTGGACATAGCCTTCGCCCAGTCGCAGGATTACATCCGGACGATAATACGGCTGCTATGGGGTTGAGTTGGCTTGCCCAGTCTTTATAGCCTAAAGGTCTCCGAGAGCACAGCGGAGCGCGACGGTTAGTGGCGACGAGCGGCACCAGCGCCAGCGGCCCGAGGAGATTCGCAGCAGCCTCCCTCTGGGCGGGAATCGCCCTGATAGCGATATCAATCTACTTCTTCCTCGCCTCGGTCACGTTCATATCACCTCCGACACAGGCGGTCGTGGCCGCCCTGCTCTCGGCGATCATCGGCTTCGTGATGCTCTCCGCTGGCACGACGCTCATCCGGACTTACGTCGTCGCGAGGGTCGTCGAGCAGAACCCCAAGTGACCTAGCCTGGAAACGGATTTAGCCGCGCGTAGGCAGGCCCAGCTTCGAGAGCCGCCGTGAAAGACCCGAAGAAGAGCGCGGGCGCCCCCCGTTCCCTCCTGGAGCACCTGCCGATAATTATCATCAACTTCAAGACGTACGAGGAGGCCACGGGAGACCGTGCCGCCGGGCTCGCGAAGATATGCGGGAAGGTCGCCGCGAGATATGCGAAGCGCATCATAGTCTCCCCGCAGTTCACCGACATCTACAGGATATCGAGGGAGTCTTCGCCATGGACTCCCGTCTTCGCCCAGCACATCGACGACGGGATCGGGAAGTTCACGGGGTCCGTCTCCCCCCTCGCCGTGAAAGAGGCCGGGGCCGTCGGCACTCTGCTCAACCACTCCGAGCGGAGGCTCCCCATCGAGGAGATAGGAAAGAGGATCAGGGCCGCGAAGGCGCACGGCCTGATGACGCTGTGCTTCGCCGACAGCATCGAAGAGAGCCTGAGGATTGCGTCCTTCGCCCCCGAGATGATAGCCTACGAGCCGCCCGAGCTCGTCGGCACCGGCATCTCCGTCTCCACGGCCAAGCCCTCGCAGATTACCGATTTCGTCAACAAGGTAACCCCGAAGGTCAGGCGCCTCGTCGGCGCGGGGATTAGCAGCGCGGGTGACGTCAAGAAGGCCTTGGAGCTCGGGGCGGACGGATGGGGCGTCTCGTCGGCCTTCACGAAATCCAAAGACCCTGAGAAGATTCTGACCGAGCTCGTCGCGGTCTCCTAATACCACACACCGTTACGCGTCGACTCAGCCGAGCACGAAGGACATCACCCTGTTCGTCGCGGCCACGAAGACGCGCCCATCCCCGGCCGCGGGGCTGCAGAAGTGGACGACGCTGCCCAGGGGGAACGAATAGGCCTGATGGCCGGTGCTGACGCTGTAGCCCAGGAGCGTCGCAGAATTCCTCTCCACTGTCCAGATTACCCCGCCCGTGACCACTGGAGGGCCCGCGAAGATGCCAGGGATGCGCCAGGCCGTCGTGAAGGCCCCGTTGGCGACCCGGAGCGCCACAAGGCCGTCTCTGCATGGGACGAAGAGGTAGGGACTCGAATACGCCGTCCCTCCGAAGCCACCGCTGCAGACGCTCGCCGAGAAGGTCTGGCCTCCCACCCCGCCCAGTTTGTTAGCATCGAGGAGGTAGCCGACGCCCTCCTTCCCGATTTGGAAGAGCATGTTGGGGCCCAACAAGGCAGGGCCGACTGAGCTGAGGTCCACATCTCCCTGGCTCAAGGTGGCCCAGTTCGTCGGGGCGAAGTATCCCTCGACGGAGAGTGATGGCGAGAGCCGGACGACGCTGTTCCCGTAGTCGAAGGCCGTGTTGGACGCGCCGTTGCCGGTAGAGACGTAGAGTTTGCCCGACGGGTCGACTGCGGCCCCCGAAGGCGCCCAGATGCCTCCCTCCCTGGTAGTGGGGACCTTGTAGACCGCCATCTCTCCACTCCCATCCGCGGCCAGGCCCACGACCCATCCGTAATACTGGCCGCAGTCGCCAGGCAGACCGCCATAGGCGATATAGACCATCCCGTTCGCCAGCGAGAGCGCGGATCGCTCTTCGTGCGTAGTCTCGAGGAATCCCTGGGGGACCGCCGACCGCTGGAAGACAACAGCACCCGTCGAGACATTCAGCGCCGAAAGCGTGTGGTGGAGGGCGCTGAACGACACGACGTAAAGCATCCCGGTGGAAGAGTCTATGACCGGCGTTCCCGTTATTCCGGTTGGGTTGATGGTCCCGCATAGCAACTGATTACCCGCGACGGGAGGTCCGAGGTTGGTCCGCCAGATGATGCTTCCGGTCTTCGCGTCCAAGGAGTAGACCGAGTTGTTCTCCGTCGCGACGAAGACTTGGCCTCCAAAGACGAGAGGCTCTGCGTAGACGTCGCCGTCGACGGTCGTATCCCATCCGCGCGTAACCGAGGTGAAATTGGAGACCGGCAGATATCCGGTCCGGGCGTTGTCACCATGATACGTCGTCCAAGCCTCTCTCCCCGCGGTGACGGCGGCCGAACTCGAGCTCGAACTCGAGCTCGAAATCCCTGTGCTCAGGGAGGCCGACGCGCTCGGTCCGCCAGGGCCTGACGTCCCTGTGCTCTGGGAGCCGCCAATCAGCGCTGGGCCTACGAGGTAGATCGACCCGGCGAGCACCAACAATGTCGCCAGCATGCCCGCCGCTGCGAGGCTCTTCCTCATGGTTTCGGGGCGAGGCGCTGAGGGACTTTAGCTTTGCCATCGACGGAGCGCGTCCGAGGTCGCCGACCGTCCCTGAGAACTCAGGCGCTCTGCGTGGTCTGCTTTCGAAGTACGACGAACGCCGCGGCCACAACGACGACCGCGGTCAGTCCTCCCAGCATGATCAAGACGGGAGAAGTGGTTCCCGGCGATTGGGGGGTGGTTGTCGTCGATGCGGAAGTCTGCACAAGGGTCGAGCTGGTTGTAGTCGTACTAGTGGAGGTCGTCGAACCCGTGAGGGTCGCCGTCGGGCCTAGCTTGGCAGAGACCAATCCCAACAACAAGAAGTATTGTGCCGACAGGTCGGTGGCTATGACATCGTCGCCGAAGATGCCCATGCAGACCACCAGCCCCTTCCTGAACTGGTGTGTGTAAGCGGCAATCAGGTTTGTCGAGTCGTTTACGAAGACCGACACGATCGAGGTGCCGGTCATGTTCCTGATGCCGTCCTCCTCATGTGAAAGATACGAATTGAATGCCTTTCCCCCAAATTCATCGTATAGGGCCTTGCCGATGGGGCTGTCCCGGTTGACAACCGACCCGTTGTACTTGTAGGTGTGAAAGCAGCTCGACATGCAGGTGTTGCTACCGATCCAGTTCGTGTTGTTCGTGGCCCAGGGACACGTAAAGACATACACGCTCGAAGTGCACGCTATCGGATACCCGTACTTTCCGTTGAACGCCCAGCCGTGGCCGTAGACGAGAGTCTCGAGCTTCGTCGTGGCATTGTAGGTCACCGGATACTCGAGGGAGTGGGCCATCATCACCAGAGTCCCGCCTCCAGCCACGAAGTCATGATACGCGACGTATTCCTCGGTCGTGACGTATTCCGCGAAAGGCAGGATGACGGCGTCGAACCTCGCGCTCCTATTCAGAGGGTGGAATAGCGCGCCATCCGACACGTCCATGTCGGTCAGGACCTTGACGTTCCCACCCATTAGAAGCCCGCAGTTCACCGCCTCCTGCGACATGAGGAACCGGTACATCCCGTAGCTGAGGCCCCAGCCTTGCTGAAAACCGTAGCCGCTAGAAACGTTGGTGCTGAGGAGATTGAGATTGGTCGTAACGTTGGCGTTGACGCCCTGCTCCTTGGCGTAGAAGGCGTAAAACGATCCGCTGTTGTATTGCGAATACGGGGTCGACGTGAGAACCGGTTGGACGACAGCGATGCGAAGCGAGCTGATTGCCTTTGGGATGAAGGAGTCGTCCACTTGGTTGTAGCCGAAGCATTGGCTGTGGGACGTGGTGGTGGAGGCGGCTGCCTGTAGGGGGCGCCCGACGCTTGGGCCGGCGAGCGCCTGTGGCATGACGACCGAGACCATGAACAGCAAAGCGATCATGACCGAGGCCGCCCGCCTCCCTTTCATCGAATCTTATCCGCCAAGCCGCCCCTTAAAGATAGTCTCGAGATTCCATGTGACCGGATATCTGCAAACCCCGTCAAGAAATACCAACGTCCTGGCTGGTTGGGGTTGATAGACTGTGGAGCCGCGCACAACCTCCCGCGGATGGGGCGGTCGACCAGTCGAGACAACCGTCGTTTCCTCCCGTCAGCTCACGCCTCTCACACGCGGGGTAATGGTAAGGAAACCGGATGGGTTCACTTTCCGTCCGACGCAGTTCACTTTTCTCTCGCTGAAGACCGACGGAGGCAATGACGTCCGACCCATGTCCATCGCGACCTCCCCGACGCGTCCCAACCTCGAATACGCGGTCCGCACCTCCGATTCTCCATTCAAGCGCGCATTCGACTCCCTAAGACCCGGAGACAGCGTCACGGTCCAAGGGCCTTTCGGGCACTTTGTCTTGGACGAGGACCGGCCCGCGGTGCTGCTCGCTGGCGGGATTGGAATCACCCCCCTCAAGGGGATGGCCGAATACGCGTCAGACAGAGTCCTCCCCATCCCCGTCAGACTAGTCTGTAGCAATCGCAGCGAGGAGGAGATTGCGTACCGCGCGGAGCTGGATGAGCTGGAAAGGCTGAACCCGCGCTTCCGCGTCGCCCACACTCTGACGGGCGAAGTCCCTAACGGATGGAAGGGCTCGGTAGGTCGCATCGGCGAAGGACACATCCGCGAAGCGGCAGGTGGCTTGGACAGACCTTGTTACTACATTTGCGGGAAGCCGAGCATGGTGATGGCGATGCTGGGACTGCTCTCGAACTCCGGCGTGCCCGAAGAAGACATGATGGTCGAAATATTCCGCGGCTACAGGAGTTGACTCTTCACTTCGAAATCCCGGGGCGAGTTGTCTTCGCTCAGTAGCCGTTCGCGAAGTTCAGCGCCTTGTGCTTCGCTACCACGTCGTTCACGGCTTCGACGCCTGCTGCTCCATATCTGCGTTTGATCTCCTCCGCAAGGGCCTTGAATTCCTCGTTGATTTCTCTCCTTTTGCCAGCGTGAGTGGCAATCGTCCAAGCCGTTTCGATACTTTCGAGCCTTCCTTTCATTATCCTCAATGTGGGGGCAGGCGCCTCGTCTAGGGACATTGTCTCCGTCTCCGCCCGTCGGACTTATTTGATTTATCCACTCCCAAACTAGATTCCAGATTCTAGAGCCACACTTGTCCCGTCATCTAGTGCCTCGCGCCGACCTGGGAAACGCGCCTCAGACGTTATTGAATTGCGCTGGACGCATTCTCTGCGTATATATGGAGGCGAGCATCCGGACGCAAGGGTCGGGTTCGTGACGAAGCGGGCTAGAACTGCCTTCATCTTCATCGCGGCGGCGCTGATAGTGGGCTCCGTTCTCGGGCTAGCCTTTCTTAATCAGCAGCCGATTGCTGCCAAGTCAACATCCGGAGCGGACACGCTCGGGCAGACCTCAT
>JBGPFY010000052.1:0-6504 GCA_041483615.1 Nitrososphaeria archaeon
GTTGCGGAGTTGTAGAACGCCGCCCACGGGTTGACCGTGTACGTTGTCGTCGCTGATAGACCAGATGTCGCGCCAGTCGCTGTGATTGTCTTGGCTCCTCCGGTGGTGTCTGCTACTGTCGTAGCTGACCCGGTGGTGCATGAACCGAATGCTGTGGTTGTGCATGCGGACGAGGCTGAAGTCCACATCGTTGTCGTCACTGACACGGATTCGGCAGCGCCGAAGCCGGAGAGTGCGATCGATGGGGTTATCGATTGTTCTGGGAAGCCGAAGTTGTTGCCGGTGAAGGTGACTGAGACCTTTGGTGTTATGGTGTATGATGTGCTCACGCTGGTAGTCCCATCGCTTACGACGATGGTTTCAGCGCCACCTGGGAGAGCCGGAACCGTCGCGGACACCTGGAAGGTGCCAGATGCCGTGGTGGTCAGGCAGCCCCCTTTGATTAGGCTGTTTGCCGAACCCGTGCCACTATTCGTGAATGTCGCGAATGGTGAGGCGCAGGCAGCGGCTGTCAGCCACGCAACGGTGGTTGAGCCGACTAGTGTAGTGATTGCGATTGGGTTCGCGCCGAGGAAGCCCGTGCCAGTTATGACAAGGGTTGACGCGACGGTTCCCGATGTCGCGGCGGTTTGGACGCCGCTTGTGATTGTCGATAGGGTTACTCCTCCCACTGCGTGGGCCGGTGTGGCCGGCAGCAGAAAGACCATACCTGCTATTCCAGCGAGGAATAGCAGACCTACCGTTCCTAAAGAAGCTAGTTTGTTGTTTGGTGTGATATGCATTTGCATATTATTCACTTATTTTCGTAACTTCAAGGTTCCCGATTAGCCTATATAAGGCTGATGGACAATTGGTCTACTGTAAGGCAAAAGCTTGCTCCGTTCTCCCAACACAATCTCCGAATAGTCTTTTTGGCAGAACAGGGATATTTTCTGGCTAATCGTGGCTCAGATTTGCAATAGGTGGCTGGAATCCGGATTCCGGTTCTATATCGGGGATTTTTACGGCAGAAGTCTGTAAATTAGGACGCCGGTGTCGTTGTATTGTAGGTGAAACCGGGTGTCGTTAGGATATAAATTGAATGGATTCTGGCTCGGGTCCGGCAGGGTGACTGTCCCAACCTTAGTAAGGACAACATAAGTCTGCGCGGTCCGGACGCTGCTCGCAGCGGCCACCTCGTCGGGCGTGGCAAGGGGAGCGTAGCCCGACTGCCGTCCGTAAAGCAGTTGGTAGTAGTTGTAGTCGGAATCGGTCACGGAGACCACCTGGCTCCCTGGAGGGGTGGTCGCGTTCATCCATTGCATGGCCTTGAGCACCCCCCGCTGGGTCTCGTTGTTTTGGGCGCCGTTCGAGGCCGCGTCGGCTAGGATTGCCCAGCTCCAAGAGTTGACGACCAGGAGCAAGAAGACCACTCCCAGGAGGCCGAGCCGGTACCGCCGGAAATCCCGCCTTACCCGCATCTTGCTCCTCTGCCTAAAGGCCCCGTCGTCGGCCTTAGGGACGATGGCGTCGAAACCCATGGCGGCGACGATCAGGAGCGGGACGAGGGCCATATAGGAGAAGCGCCACGCGGTCTCAGTGAGAGGGGCGAAGGCGAGAAGCGCGACGAGCCAGGCCACAAGCATCCAGGCGGAAGGACTCCCGCCCCGGAGCGCAGGGTAGACGCCGAGCGCAACCAAGGCGAGGACCACCACCGACGCAAAATCGTTCGTCACCTCGACCACGACGTACCTCAGCACAGGCCATCCGGCGAGGAACTGTGAGAGGCCCGTATCGCCCGCGACGTTCCCCCCGCCCGCGGCCTGGACGAACTGGATGAGCAGGCCCACGAGGTCCGGTCTGAGGGCCGCTCCGACAGCGCCCGGAACCACTATCGCGGCGAGGACCGCGAGGCTGGCGAAGTTGAGTTTCTTCTCGATCAGGAGGATCGCAAACGGCAGGGCCACCAAAGCGGGTATCACCGTGACGTAGGAGTAGTGCGAGAGGTACCCGCTCAAGATCGCCAGACCAAGGGCCACCCAGACGCCGGGGCTCCGGGGCGCCTTCATGACGGCCGAGATCAGCGCGAAGAGCAGAAGGATGGAAAGGATCCCGTAGAAGTTAGCGTAGAGCCCGGCGTCAAAGACGCTCCCGAACCACACGAAGCCCGTCGAGACGTAGAGCAGCGTCGCGATCACCCCCACGCGCTTAGACTGGGTGAGAGAGTTGACCGCGACGAAGACTATGAGGGGCGAAATTGCGGTCATTATCCCCATCGCGTATTGCGTGGCTTGGAGGACAATGTCACCCGACAATGCCACAAGCGAGCCCATGAGGAGGTGAACGCCGTAATAGAGAAGTCCGCCTGGGAACATCGCTATCTTTCCCGCTTGAAGGTCTGCGGTGATTTGGACGTGCTGGGTGAAGTCCACGCTCTGGAACTGCGGGAATATCGGATACTTCGAGAAGTGCGCCAGGACGAGGAGAGCCTGCGCGACGACCAGCCCCAGCACAACGAGGTCGCTGGTGGCGGGCTTCACGAAGAAGGTCACTTTCCGGCTGATCGCGACGGCGGCGCCGAATGCAAGGACTGACGCGCCGAGAATTAGCTCGAGGGTCCCCGGGGATATCCCCACCATCTGCTGCGACCCGACGACGAGCCCACTAGTCCCGAAGGCGAGCACGAGGACATCGATGGCCATGCTCAACCCAAAGGCAAGCCCCAGCCGCTCCGCGAAGGAATATTCTCCTCCTAGCCTGAAGAGCTCGATGAAGGCCAACCCGGGGAGGAAAAGGAGCCCGATGAACTCAAGGTATCCGAGGAGCAATCGGAGAGAGCCTTCGCCGGCCCGCTATAAATCCACGGAGTAGCCTTGGTCCCGTCTCAAGCTCCAAAAATTCAGAAGCCGCTCGCACCCATCCGCCTATGATGCCGGGATTGAGGCGCGAGGGCCTGGCTCGGCCTGCGCCTTTGGAACGTGAACAACACCCTCCCGACCATAGCGAGGACGACCAGGAAGGTCAGGGCTGCGGCGCTAGTCCCGAGGAAAGGAGGGAACTCGGGGACAGTCGAGACGGGGTTGTTTCTCGGGGTGAGCTCGAGGACCCTGTTGTTGCCCGTGTCGCCTATCCATAGGTTGCCGGACTGGTCGAACGCGATGTTCGCCATGCTTATCGTGGTAGTCACGAGGGAGAGCCCCGTAGCCGAGGTTGAGGCCGCGGACGAGGTGAAGTCCGGCTGCCCCAATACAGAGCTCGCGCTCATCCCGGTCGAGAACGGTGGGGAGAACTCGAGGACCCTGTTGTCCTGCGGGTCGGTCGCCCAGAGGTTCCCCCAAGCGTCGAACGAGACGCCGGCGGGCGAGCAGACGGCGCTCCGGGTGGCGACGCAGGTGGGGGCCGATCCGGTGAAGCTCGACTGCCCTATCACGAGGGACGCGTTCATCCCGTTGGCGAAGGGGGAGATGAACTCAAGGACGCGGTCGTTCCCAGAGTCGGAGACCCAGAGGCTGCCTGCGTTGTCGAACGCGAGGCCACTTGGGGCGCTGAGCCCGCTCTGCGTGGTCGCGAAGAGGTCGCTCGTGAAGTCGCGCTGCCCGATGACCAGGGACGCGGCCATCCCCGTAGAGAATGGAGATGAGAACCTGAGGACGCGGCTGTTCACCCAGTCTGCGACCCAGAGCTTCCCCGAGGAGTCGAAGGCGATGGCGGTCGGGACCCAGAGGCCGGTCGCCGTCGTGGAGTGGGCCTTGGTCGTGAAGTTGGACTGGCCGATGACAAGCGACGCGGCCTCGCCGATCGAGAACGGCGGCTTGAACTCCAGGATGCGGCTGTTTCCGGCGTCCGCGACCCAGAGGTCGCCCGAGGGGTCGAAGGCGACCCCGTAGGGGGCGCTCATCCCGTTTTGCGCGGTGGATGGCCCGGACTCGGTGAAATTGGCTTGGCCGACGACAAGGTTCGCGTCCATGTCGTTCTGGAAGGGCGGGGAGAACCTGACCACCCTGTTGCTCGCCGCGTCGGCGACCCATAGGTTCCCCGACGCGTCAAAGGCCACCCCGTGGGTCGTGGCAAGACACTCCTTGCAGACGAAGAAGTCCTACGAGAGGGCGTCGGTCTGCCCCAGCACGACGGCGGCTGCCTGGCCGTCGGAGAACTGGGTCGGGACGAAGTTTATCGTGACAGCGTTGGTGCTGAAGTGCATGTTGACGCGGATGTAGTAGTTGTTGTCGTCCTGCGAAAAGCCGGCGACATAGCAAACCTTGGAGCACTGCTTGACCAACTGGGGGCTCTGATATGAGACGGGAATCGACAGCCCGTTGACCATGACCATGGGAGTCCAGCGGGTTGGGACAAGGTTCTTGCCGACAACCAAGGTCATTGAGCCGGCAGAATTGGGAGGACCGGTCGCGTTGAACTTCAGCGTGTATAGTCCGTTCGTGTTGACCACGGTCGCGGGCGTCACCGCCGTCACGTTCCCGTAAACAGGAATCGATATGACGGTCCCATTGGGGAATTTCGTCTGCATCTGGAGCGAGGCGGCCTTGGATTGGACGAGGAACGGGACGACGTTGCTGAATATCGGGCCTACACGTGAGGAGCAGTCCGAAGTGGTCAGTGTTATCTGGGCGGTCGCCATCGCCTGCCAAAGCCCGAGCGGCCTCTTCAGCGGGGCCGTCGGAGGGCCCAGCGTCACCCAGGTGCTCGGGACGTTGGGAGTGGGCTGCGCGCCCTGGGAGCCCGTGACCGGCGCCCCGTAGTTGACGGGCACGTCGTCCGCTCCCGTGATCGTCACTGTGACCTTGACGTCGATCGAGTAGCCCGCGGGGAGGGCGGGCTGGAAGAACTTGCCGTCGATGAAGAGCGTGTCGGTGTCGTTAGCCCTCGTCTGGTAGGCGGTCGAGGACTGCACGGTCCTCACCCCGAAGAGCTGGAGGGCGAACCCGGTCAGGCTGCACTCGGGGGCGGTGCTGGACGTCATGGTCGAGGTGGTCGAGGTGGCCCTGCTGCTGGACGTGGTGGTTGACGTGGTCCTGCTGGTCGTTGACGTGGTGGTCGTCGTGACCACCTGGGAGCTCACCAGCGTAAGCTGGGCCGTTCCAGAGATCGAGGCGTAGGACTCGGTGTAGGCGAAGAAATTGGGGTTCTTGGCGACCGCGTTGCTCCCCCCTTGTATGGGAAACTCCGCGCAGGCCGCGGTCGTCGGGTCGTCCTTGCTGTTGCTTCCGAAGCACGAATCGAGAAGCTCGTAGATGATGTTGTCAGTCGCGTCAGCGATGCAGGTGTTCGAGTAGGTGAAGGACCCCACGCCGAAGTTCCCGAAGGAGATGGTGCCGTTCGCAAAAGACGACTGGCCGGACACGGTGGACTTGTAGGTGCCCGTCCCGGAGCACTCAAGCTGGTGGTTGCTATAGTAGGTAGCCGAATAAGTGCCCGAGCCTTCCTTCAGGCCATGAACCTCTACCTCGGAGGGGGAGAGGACGATGTTCAAGGTGAACTGGAGCGTCCCCTTGTCTTCCGAGACCCCGCTCAGGTAGACGTTATCAAACGACATGTTGACCTGCATCTGATAAGACAGCGAACTGTAGGTTGTGGCGGCTTGCGCCCCGACAAAAGGGGTCCCGAAGCCTAGCGTCTGGAGCACGAGGATCGAAAGCAAAAGGAGCGATCGGCGCCGCAGGGCGCTCTGGGGCTTCATGAAGGGAGCAACTGATGAAGCACGGCGCCGCCGCGCTATAAATCCGGAAAGAATTCTGGCTCCATATGCCCTATCGTGCAAAGCCGATCTCGAGCAGTGGCAGGCTGACGCCCGACGGAATTCGAGCAACGGCTCGACCGCGGCGACGGCACGAGGGTGTGGGCTTTTTTGGTGCTTACGACGGCGCGCTCCGGCGTCCCCTCTTCAGCGTCAGTGCTCCCAAGAACAGGACGAAAGCCGAGACTGTCGCGACAAGGAGCCCCGCATATTCGAGGTCTTGGCTTGGGGAGTAGTCGAGCACCTGCCCGGGCTCCCCCGGCGGGGGAGGCCCCAGGAGGCTCCCGTTCTGATACTTGAGCGGGTAGTGGTTAGGCACGAACGGTCCGGGAAGGATCAGCGGGTGTCTGGGGGCCTGGTTGAAGTTGAACGCCTCGAGGAGGTCGCTCGCTCTCGCGTCTCGCGCTCCGAGGGATGGGAGATGGAAAACCGTCTCGATTAGCTTCAGGGTGGAGGCGTGCTCCGCGAGGGTGTGGTCGACGGACCCGTGCTTCGCGAAGGGCGAGATTATCAAGGTGGGGACGCGGAAGCCAAGCCCGTACTGGTCTAGCTGGGGGGGCGAGGCGTGGTCATACCATCCGCCGTAGTCGTCCCAGGTAAGGACTATCGCGCTCGAGGACCAATACTGGCTCTTCATGATGGCGTTGATCTCGCTGACCGCGCTTAGCTGCCCGGTCGTGATGTTGTAGGGAGGGTGCTCGCTCGTCGACTCGGTCTGGGGCATTATCCACGCTACCGAGGGGAAGTTGGGGTTGACGATGTCGAACGGAAAA
>JBGPFY010000053.1:0-6455 GCA_041483615.1 Nitrososphaeria archaeon
AGAAGGGTAGAGCGAGGAGACTATCCCGTAGACTCCGGGCTCGCCGTAGACTATCTGGACGTAGTCGCTGGCGTAGTCAAGGAAAGTGATGTCGTGCTCGACCAAGAGGACGTACTTGCCCTTCTCGGCGACTGACCTGATCAGCTTCGAGACGGCCAGCCTCTGGTATACGTCGTTGTAGGACGAGGGCTCGTCGAAAAGGTACATATCGGCATCCTTGAGCGAGGCGACCGCGACCGCGACCCTCTGGAGCTCGCCCCCGCTGAGCTCGCCCAGGTTCTTCCCGAGCGCCTCCCGCAGCCCGAGCGTCTTCACGACCGCGTCCATCTCCCCGACCTCGTCCATCTTCGAGAGCAGGGAGGCGACGTCCTTCTTCCAGACCTCCGGCAGACGGTAGACCGCCTGTGGCTTGAGCGATATCCTGACCTCCCCGCTCGCGACCTTCTCGAAATGCTCCTTGAGCTCCTTCCCGCTCAGGTGCCTCAGGATCAAGTCCCACGTCGCCGTGCGCTCGTACCCGCCGAGGTTGGGGACGAGCTGCCCCGACAGGATCTGGAGGGCGGTGGACTTGCCCGTCCCGTTCCTCCCGACAAGTCCCACGACCTGCCCCTTCCTGGGCGTTGGTAGGCGGTAGAGCCTGAACGTGTTCACCCCGTACTGGTGTATCTTCTCCTCCTTCAGTTCCTCGCTGAGGTTGAGGATAGTTATCGCCTCGAACGGGCAGACCTTGATGCAGATCCCGCAGCCTATGCACAGCGTCTCCGAGATGACCGCGAGCTTCTCCTCCCCGAGGATGATGCACTCTTCCCCGTTGATGTTGACTGGGCAGTCCTTGATGCACTCCAGCCCGCACTTGTCGGAGTGGCAGAGATTCTCGTCAAGCCCCGCTACCCTGTGAACCATGTGCGAAGAAACCTTCGGCCCTACGGGTTCTCTTTCAATCTTTTGGCGATCGGGCAGAAACTGTGAATCTTTGGGTCTGTCCCTAGCCCGAGCCCCTCGTAGGAGTACTTCTTCCTGGTCTCTTGCCAGACAGCTTCCTCAGACGGCTCGCCGCTGAGGTGCATGATCTCGTGCTCCTCGATTATCGGGCGCAACCTGCAGGCCGAACACATCTGCTTCACAAAGGCCAAGCCGTGCCGTGTAGAGTTGTAGAGGATTACGACGGCCATCCCGCCCATGAGCCAGACCATCCCTAGAGCCGGATAGATCCCAAACGCGGTGTTGAGCATGTAGGAGATGACCGCGGTGGCCATGAGCAGCGACGTCCCGAGCAGCTTTCCTTCGGCGCCCCCGGGGAATGAGAACCCTATGGCCCTCCTCGGGAGCGATGACACAAGCAGAGGGGGGATGAGGAGCCTGAGCATCTTGGAGAGGGGGATGACAATCACGCCGTCGATTGCAGCGACCGGGGTTGGGAGCTGGAAGGCATTGGTCAAGGAAGGCGGTCTGTTGCCCCCGTTCTTGGCTTGGCGGCCGCTAATCTTGCCCTTCGGCCCATCGCCATCCGTTTTTTCCATGGAACCCGCTGACAGGGTTAGTTTCGCCTCTTCTCTATTTATGCGTGCGGCTCAAATCTTCTGTAATCTTCAGTAGCCTCGAGGCAATTTTCGACTCGAACGCCTTGAATTCGCTCCCGCTCTTCGGCGTAAAGTCCAAGGAGAGCGGAGAGATGGAGATCGCCTTCAGCTTGTGCACCGCAAACGCGTCCGAGTCGCTTCTAAAGTTCGGGAGCCTCGAGCCCCAGAGCCAGTAGTAGGGCCGGCCTCGCGGGTCCTCGCGTTCGAGGATGGAATCCCTCCACTTCCTCGCCTCGAGTGAAGTTATCTTGACATGGGTGCGCCAGCTCGTCCCCCAGGGGAAGTTCACGTTGAGCATGTCCGCCCCCCTCGGCAACCCGTGCTCGAGCACCTCTCTCAGTATCTCGGCGGCGATCCTCGCCGGGATGGTGAAGTTGGAGTCCTTCCTCCCATGCACGATCGTCCTGTTCTGCGGGACCTCCATCGAGAACGCGATGGCGGGGATGCCCAAAAGCGCCGCCGAGAGGGCCGCCGCGACAGTCCCGGAGGCGAATATGTCCTGGATGGTGAGGTTCTCGCCTTTGTTGATGCCGGAGACCACCGCGTCGGGCCTCCGGGGGAGGATGCTGTGGATGCCGATCATCGTCGAATCCGCTGGGCTCCCCGATACCGCGTAGCAGACCCTGCGGCCGACGCGGACCTTGGTCACGCGGAGGGGCCTGTTGAAGGTGAGGCTCATCCCGGCGGCGCTCTGCTCCCCCTCGGGCCCGATTATCATCACGCTACCAAGCGAGGACGCCGCGTCCGCCAGCGCGGTTATCCCGGGGCTGGTCACGCCGTCGTCGTTCGTGACCATTATGAGGGGGTCTTCGTCCAAGCTCTCTCTAGCGGTCCTCTCCGAAGCAGAGATAAGCTATGTGCTTCTATCAGGTCGTGAGGGGTTTGGCCCAAAGCAGAGAATTCCCGGTATCGGTCTAGAACTTAGGCACAAGCCTAATAAGGGATGTAGGGGGCTCAAACTTCGTCTGAACGTGAAAGAGGCATGAGCCAGCAGCAAGTCCAACTGAAGGTATTGGAAGCTTACACGAGAGACGTCGGCCGAGGGGTCGCCAGGATCGACTACGACGCTATGGACGCGCTGGATGCCTCGACGGGCGACGTCATCGAGATAAGAGGAAAGAGGCGCACGGTGGCAAAGTGCCTCCCGCTCTACCCATCGGACGAGGGCAGGGGGATAGTCAGGATAGACGGCCTCATCCGCAACAACGCAGGCGTCGCCATCGGCGACATGGTCATAGTTCGCAAGGTAAAGGCCCCGCCAGCCGAGAAGGTCGTGGTCGCTCCTCTGGAGGCCGTGCCCCCGATCGACGAGAGGTACTTGGCCGACACGCTCGAGAGCGTCCCCGTCACCAAGGGTGACAACGTGATGATACCCTACTTCGGGGGAAGGCTGACATTCCAGGTAATGGCCGTGAGCCCCGTCGCGGAAGCAGCCCTCATCACCCAAAGGACGGTCTTCGTGATCTCCGAGAAGGGAGAGGCGCTTCGCGGCGTCCCGCAGGTGACCTACGAAGACATCGGCGGGCTCAAGGACGAGATCCAGAAGGTCCGCGAGATGATCGAGCTCCCGCTGCGGCACCCCGAGATATTCGAGAAGCTCGGTGTAGAAGCGCCCAAGGGAGTGCTGCTGTATGGCCCGCCTGGGACAGGCAAGACGCTGCTCGCAAAGGCCGTGGCGACGGAGAGCAATGCGCACTTCATCCCGATTTCAGGACCAGAGATCATGAGCAAGTTCTACGGCGAGTCCGAGGCAAGGCTCCGCGAGATATTCAAGGAGGCCAAGGAAAAGGCACCCACCATCATATTCATAGACGAGATAGACTCCATCGCGCCCAAGAGGGAAGAGGTCACCGGAGAGGTAGAGCGGAGGGTCGTCAGCCAGCTCCTCTCGCTCATGGACGGGCTCGAGGCCAGGGGGAAGGTCATCGTCATCGCGGCGACCAACCGGCCCAACGCCATCGACCCGGCCCTACGGAGGCCAGGGCGATTCGACCGCGAGATCGAGATAAAGGTCCCGGACAAGAAGGGGCGATACGAGATACTCCAGATCCACACAAGGCACATGCCGCTCACCCCTGACGTCGACCTCGAGAAGCTCGCCGCTGTGACCCACGGCTTCGTCGGCGCAGACGCGGAATACCTCTGCAAGGAGGCCGCGATGAAGACCCTCAGGAGGATGCTCCCTGAGCTGAAGCTGGAAGAGGAGAGGCTCAGCCCCGAGATCCTGGACAAGCTCATCGTCACAATGGCAGACTTCGAGGGAGCGCTCAAGGACGTCATGCCCTCTGCGATGCGCGAGGTGTACCTCGAGACCCCCGACGTAAAGTGGGCGGACCTCGGCGGCTTGGAGGGAGTCAAGAGAGAGCTACAGGAGGCGGTCGAATGGCCCCTGAAGTTCTCCGACCTCTACAAGGCCATAGGCTACAACATGCCGAAAGGGATACTCCTCTACGGGGCGTCAGGGACGGGCAAGACGATGCTCGCCAAGGCTGTCGCGACGGAGAGCGAGGCCAACTTCATCAGCGTAAGAGGCCCGGAGCTCCTCAGCAAGTGGGTCGGAGAGTCCGAGCGCGGCGTGAGGGAGGTCTTCCGCAGGGCACGCCAGGCCGCGCCGTGCATAATCTTCTTCGACGAGATCGACGCGCTCGCCCCGACGCGGGGGATGGGCGGAGACAGCATGGTCACCGAGAGGGTCGTCAGCCAGCTCCTCACGGAGCTCGACGGGATACAGCAGCTGGAAGGCGTCGTGGTCTTGGCCGCGACCAACAGGATAGACATGGTCGACCCCGCCTTGGTGAGGCCTGGGCGGTTCGACAAGGTCATCCCGATCCCCATGCCTGACAAGGAGTCCAGGAGACAGATACTCTCGATAAACATGGAGGGCAAACAGATCGCGAACGAGGTCAAGAAAGACCTCCAGGGGCTAGTCGACATGACCGAGGGGTTCAGCGGGGCGGACGCAGCAGCGCTAGTCAACACCGCCGTCTCGATGGTGCTCCAGGAGTACGTGGCGAAGTACCCCAAGCCGGAGGACGCGAAGAAACACCTCGACGAGGCCATAGTCACCTACGACCACTTCAAGGAGGCGGCGAAGAAGGTCCGCTCCTCGAGGGAGAGCAAGCCGATGGAGAAGGTGGCCGTGCCCTACTACCGCTAGCAGCGCGCAAGGGCACCAACATCTTTTAACCTTCGGAGGCCGCCAGCATCTCAGCGCGGTAGTGCAAGCTCGAATTGTCGTCGCAGGAAGCAAACATCATCGGGAGGGGGACGTGGCTCGACAGGGTCGCCAGCGAGCTCCTCGAGAGGGAGAAGTCGCTCGGCCGCAGTACCTCCCTGCTCCGGGTCGAGAGCGGGCTCGGCGCCTCTGGCATACCTCACATCGGAAGCGTGGGCGACGCGATAAGGAGCTACGGGGTGAAGCTCGCGCTCGAGACACTCGGGTACAAGTCCGAGCTCATCGCCTACTCGGACGACCTCGACGGGCTGAGGAAGGTCCCCGCGGGCTTCCCTGACTGGCTCAAGGACTACATCGCCCGCCCGGTCACCCGCATCCCCGACCCCTTCGAATGCCACGGCTCCTTCGGCGCCCACACGGGCGGGTTGCTGCGCTCGGCGCTCGACGACCTCGGCATCTCGTACACGTTCATGAGCGGGGCGGAGGTCTACAAGAAGGGCCTCCTCAACGGCCAGATCAAGAAGATACTCGACAACGCCTCGTTGGTAGGGAAGATGATCAAGGAGCTGACGGGCCAGGAGAAGTACCTGGCAGTGCTCCCCTACACGCCCATCTGCCAGAACTGCGGAAGGCTCTACACGACGGCCGTCACCTCCTACGACGCGGCGGCCGGAACCGTCCGCTACAAGTGCGACAGCGCCGAGCTCGGGGACAGCATCATCAAAGGGTGCGGGCACGAGGGAGAGAGGAGGATAACCGAAGGCGAGGGCAAGCTCATCTGGAAGAGCGAGTTCGCAGCCCGGTGGGCCGCGCTCGACATCAGGTTCGAGGCCTACGGGAAGGACATCGCCGACTCGGTCAAGGTCAACGACTGGATATCGGAGAACATCCTTGGACATCCTCCACCATACCACGCAAGGTACGAGATGTTTCAGGACAAGAGCGGGAGGAAGGTGTCGAAGTCCGTCGGAAACGTCATCACGATCCACGACTGGCTCGCCTATGCCTCCCCCCCGAGCGTCAGGCTGCTCATGTTCAAGCGCATAGTCGGGGCGAGGAACATCTCCGTTGACGACGTGCCGGTGTACATGGACGAGCTCGACGAGCTCGAGGAGCACTACTTCTCGAAGAAGCGAGACCCCAACCAGATGAAGGAGGCGAAGCTTCGCGGGCTCTACGAGTACACGATGCTCCTCGAGGTCCCGGGCAAGCCGGGCGTCCACGTCCCATACAGGCTCCTGGCACAGCTGTCCGTGGCGGCCCCCGGCGACTCACTCGAGGATTACGTCGTCAAGCGACTTTCCGCCTACGGAATGCTCAAAGAGGCCCCGAGCCCGGAGCTCTTGACCAGGATAAGGTGGGCAGGCGCGTGGGCAAGACGCGAGGGAGGGAAGGCGTCGCACACCGAGCCGGCGCCCGACCTCTCACCCGCGCAGGCCAAGGTCGTCCTCCAGTTCGCCTCGGCGATACGGGGCGCGAAGACGCCCGACGAGGTCCAGGGCGCGGCCTTCAACGTCATCAAGGCTAACCGCATCCAGCCCGGCGACTTCTTCCCTGCCGTCTACGGGCTGTTGCTAGGGGCGGACAAGGGGCCGCGCCTTGGCCCCTACGTGATGGACTCCGGTCCGCAGGCCGTGGCCGAAAAACTGGAAAAGGCGCTATCCGCGGCTGGAAAACATAACTAGTATGGCCCCGCGCCC
>JBGPFY010000054.1:0-6313 GCA_041483615.1 Nitrososphaeria archaeon
CTCGATGGTGATCGCCGCCATCAGGGAGATGACTATCTTGTTCGCCGTGAACTGCGACACCTCGCTCAGGACGTGCTTTGCGTCGCCAGCCTTGACGGCTATCAGGATGAGGTCTGCCTTCTTCGCGGCTTCTCGGTTGTCGGAGGTCACGACCAACTTCTCAGATCGTCGGCGCGCAATGGTGGAGACGTCCCTTTTGGTCATTATCACCTTGGTGACCTGCCTCGACTTCGCAATCGAGTTGGCGACCGCTTCGCCAATCTTTCCAGCCCCGATTACGGCGACGATCAACGCGTGGATACGGTTCGAGTTTCTGGTTAATAACTTCCCCTTGTGACTGTGCCCGCCTACCGCTGGGAGAAAGCGAACGTGAACAAACGCAAGAGCCGGAGGAACCCGACACGTTCAAGAGTAAGATATTACCTCGTTGCTGGAATCGCGATTGCAGCATTCGTCGGATACTTGTTGATAACGGTCGTCCTGCAAGGGCATGGCGGGAATGCTCGGGACACAAGTCCAGTCATCCTATACGTCAACCAGTGGAACGGGGTGGTCAACGCCTCGAATTTCGGGCAGCTGCTGGACGTAGCGAAGTCTCACGGTTTCAACACGATCTTCTTTCAGGTCTACCGGTCTGGTACTCTGCTCTTCACCGACGTCTCCCTGAGCCAACTCGTCGCCTCCGCCCACGGCCAGGGCTTCAAGATCTTCTTAGCGCTGTATTTCACGGACTCCTCGCAGAAGATTCCTAGCTCGGTCTACGCGGACGGCGAGGACGGGATTAACCTCGACATGTCGACCCTCACCACAGCCGCCCAGACCGCGCTCTTCAACGAGTTGTCTTCCGCGTATCCCGGGAAGACCGCCGTCACGACCACCGATCCTTCCCTCCCCCTCAACCCGAACCTGCTAATCGTCGAGACCTATGGGGCAGGGAACGGCCAGTACATCCACCACGGGATGATCGCGAGCGTCGGGGTCTTCGCCACGACGAGCCATCAGGACTACGTCCAACAGCTCCGGTACGCTCCTGAGAACAGCGAAGGAGTGATGGTCTTCGATTACGCAGGCCTCATCAAGGCAGGATATTGAAAGCGAGTCCGGCCAGGGACAACTAAGTTTGCAACGAAGAGGGAGCGTTATTATGTCTCGAGGGGGGGGTCCCGACATGGTTCGGCGAAAGGAATCCGACGCGCGGAATCTGGTGAGGTTCTTCGTCCGGTCAGGGCGGCTGAAGGCGGAGAGGCGGAGGGGGTGGGTCAAGAAGCTCGGGCTGCGAGACCCGGAGTCGGTGGCGGATCATTCGTATCGGACCGCGCTCATGACGATGGTGATCAGTGACTCTCGCGGGCTGGACACAGGAAAGGCTTTGAGGCTCGCGCTGCTGCACGACCTCCCCGAAGCTATCGTTGGAGATGCGATGCCCGAGGAAAGGTCGGGCAAGCAAAAAATCGAGATTGAGATGAAGGCGATGCGGGAGCTGTTGAAGGACGTCCCTCCCCGCGTCCGGTCGCTATACCACGATGAGTGGCTGGAGTTCGTCAGCGGGAGAACCGAGGAGGCCAAGTTGGTAAGGCAGCTTGACAAGCTTGAGATGGCCATTCAGGCCTGGGAGTATGTCAAGAATTCAGGCAACCTTGCGATGGCAAAGGAGTTCTGGGCCACCGCTAGGACGCATATAATCGATGGAGGACTCTTGGAGCTCCTCAAGCTGGTTGAGGTCTGACGCCTGTCATAGGCCGACGGTCTCCTTTCCGTACTTGGCCTTCACTTCCTCAGCCGGGATGAACATCCTCTCGTAGGCTTGCATCTCTTCCAGGCCTCCGAGGTCGAAGAGCTTCCTCAGGTCACTCAGCGGATGCCCCTTGTGTCTCTCCTCGAACCTGACCTGAGCCCGGGTGCCCTCCTTCTTGAGCTGCGTAAGAAAGTCCCAGACCGCGACCGACATCGCGTGTATCGAAGCGAACGGGTAGATCATGAGCGCCACCCCCATTTCATGGCACTCCTCCACCCCGAGACGCGGCGAGATAGCGGTCGGATGGAAGACGGTCGGAGCGCCGGTCTCTCGGCAGACGGTAGCGAGTTCCGCCTTTGACAGGAGCCCGTCGGCGAAGACAAGGTCCGCTCCGGCTCGCCGATAGGCCTTCAGGCGCTTCACGGCGTCTCCCAGTCCTCCTCCTACGGCTCCCCTTGCGTCTGTCCTGGCTATCAGGACGAAGTCCTGGTCCTCCTCTGCGATGACTTTCTTGGCAGCTCTAATCTTGCCGACCATCTCTTCGAGGGAGATGACCATCTTTCCCTTGAGGTGGCCGCAACGCTTCGGGATCACTTGGTCCTCGACGTGTATGCCGGCCACGCCCGCCCTGATGTAGTCCTTGACAGCCCGCATCGTGTTGAGAGCGTTCCCATAGCCGTTGTCCGAGTCCGCGATTAACGGAAGGTCAGTGACGCTTGTGATGCACTTCGCGTTCGCTTGGACCTCGGTCGCCGTCGCGAGCCCGAAATCCGCCATCCCGAGCCTCGACATTGAGGTCGCCGCGCCCCCCATGTACAGGGTCTCGAACCCGAGCTTTTCAGCGATTCTGGCGCAGTACGGATCGTGGACTCCTGGTGCCACTATCGGCTTCTCCTTCCAGTTGTCCAGTTTCTTTCTGAGGGCCCTTGTGGTCTTCATGGCCGCTATGATAACGGCACGCGTAATAAGTCGTCTTGCAGAGACTGTTAGTTCTTCGCCAGGAACAGCTCTTCTATCCCTTCCATAGGGTCCTCGTTCAAGCTGAAGTAGATTCTCCGCCTCCCACCGTCTCTCTTGAGGGCTGTCTTCACGACTCCTAGCCTTTCTAGGAAATCCATGTGGTCCATCACCGTCGAATAGGTAACGTCAGTCTCTCGGGTTACCTCCTCGCTGGTCAACTCGCCGCCAGCGAGGGCCGCCAGAATCTTCATCCTCGTGTCGCACGGACTGATCAAGACGGTCTGACCCATCTTGATGACCGTGAAGTTGCCAAGACGGCTGGACACCTCCGTCATCTTGACCTTAATCATCCGGCGGGAGTTTGCCTTCTAGCGTCTTTTAGAGTTTACGGAAAACTCACGAAAGTTCGGGGTCAAACCCAATTTATGGGGTTTTAGCCCAATACGTTTAAATACAAGCGACGAAATTATAACAATAGTGATAGAAAATGTCGTATAGATTGCGCTCTCCCGGGCTTAAGGGGAGAGAGGGCAACTCGGACAAATGTCCGCGTTGCGGCAAGGGACCCCTGGCTGAAGATTCTAACACTGGGGAGTTCTATTGCACAAACTGCGGGTATGTGATGAAGGAAAGGCTAGAGGAGACAAGGCCTGAATGGAGGTCATTCCAAGACGAGCAGGGCGGCACCAGCAGGGCGAGGACAGGCATGCCTACGTCGATCACGTCATTCGATATGGGCCTCTCTACGGTAATCGGCTCATCGAACCGCGACGCCTCCGGTTCTTCGCTTTCGGGCCCCATGAGGCACACGATGGACAGGGTGAGGATCTGGGACAAGAGGAGCCAGGCCGCGAACTCTTTCGACAGGAACCTAAGGCAGGCGTTCAACGAGATGAAGATGTTCGCGGAGAAGCTCGCCGTGCGTGACGAGGTAATTGAGAGGGCCGCCTACATCTACAGAAAGGCCGTCGAGAGGGGCGTCACCAGAGGCAGGTCCATAATCCAAATCTCGGCTGCGGCGCTCTACGCGGCCTGCAGAGACATGGAAGTGCCGAGGACGCTCAAGGACGTCGCGGCGGTCAGCAATGTCAGCAAGAAGGACTTGGCGAGGTCGTACAGGATACTAGTGAGGGAGATGGACCTCCAGATGCCGGTTCCCGACCCGGTCAAGTCGGTCTCGAGGATCGCGTCGCGAGCCACCGTAGGGGAGAAGACGAAGAGACGGGCGCTGGAAATTCTCACAAAGGCCCACCAGAAAGAGATAGTCGCCGGGAAGGACCCGATGGGCCTGGCGGCGGCCGCCCTCTACGTGGCATCCACCCTCGAAGGCAACGGGAAGACGCAGAAGGACATCGCCGACGCCGCTTCAATCACAGAGGTCACGCTCCGAAACCGGTACAAGGGCCTCAGGCAAGCCTTGGGCATCTGAGCGGGCCGCAAGGTAAAGCCGCCTACGAAGAGGTAATCGCGAAGCCTATCACGTGCCGGTTCGCCTTGTCGTAGGTGAAGGTCGCCTTGAACCGGACGCGCATGAGCATCAGCGGGATCCAGAACCGATCGTCCTCCCACATCTCATCGAAAGGTAGGTCGTCGAGCGGGAACCACTTGACAGGTCCCTCGTCGCTCGACCTCGCCCTCCCACTCGCGTTGCTCGTCGAGAAGAGGTGGGCCCTGGTGTGGTGGGTCCTGCCGCCGTCCATCATGAAGGTAAGCGCTCCGTGGTGGAAGAGCTCAGAGACCCTGAGGCCGGTCTCCTCTAGCACCTCTCGCCGTGCGCATTCCTCAGGCGCCTCCCTAGGTTCGGACTTGCCGCCAGGCGCGTTCCACTTTCCGATGCTAATCCCCCTGTTGGCCTTCTTCAGCAAGAGCTTGCGGTCGCGGATGACATGGCAGATGGTGGCCTCAATGACCAAGCGACGCGCTTGCTCTCCTTCGGCGACGATATCTCCGTTTTGGCTCGGTCAGCGGGAGGCGAATCGCAGCAACACCACCACAGAAGTTCAACGAAGGTATTAAACCGGGGCGGGGGCTCGTAAAGGCACGAAGACAATAGTCATCCTCGCATCGCTTTGTCTGCTCCTTACGGCGCCCGCGCTGGCCTACGGGGCGCAAATGGTGCAACCGGCGGTACTCGGCTGGGGAGAGGGCGCGGCGGCTAGCGGAGAGCAAAGATTGTCCTTCGTCCCGCAAGAGCAATGCGCGCAGGATGGATGCCTCCCAGTCGGTTCGGCCGCGTATGTTGTCGGCAATTTGACCTACCACGGGGGTTCCGTGATGCACTCGGTGACCAATTATGTCATTTTCTGGCTGCCTTCTGGATTCCACTTCGACACGCCAACTCTCGACCGGCCATATCCCAACGCCAGCGACACGAATTATGAGGCGCTGGTCGGACAGTATTTCCGCGACATCTCGAATACGGCGTATTATTCAATCCTCTCCCAGTACGGCGACCACTCGGGCGCGCCCGGGATTGCCACTAGTTTCGGGGGATCGTGGGTGGACACGACGCCTTATCCTAAGGAAGGAAGCAAGACTAACCCGCTCCAAGACTCCGACATACGGGCGGAGATCACGAACGCCATGAGCATGAACGGCTGGTCGGCCGGAGGCAACAACGCATTCTTCGTATTCACGGGGCTAAACGCCTTTAGCTGCGCCGGGAGCGGTTGCTCGTACAGAGATTTCTGTGCTTATCATTCTGCGTTTCGAGCTTCCGACGGCCAGCAGGTTGTGTACGCCAATGTCCCTGATCCAGGCAACGCGAATAACGGCAGTTGCCTTGCAACAAGGGCCAGCCTTTCCATCGCCCCGAACAGCGGCGCCTTCGCGGACTCTGCGGTCAACCTTGTCGCACACGAGCAGTTCGAGATGGTCACCAACCCTGTCTTCGATGGCTGGTATTACCAAGACGGTGAGCATGAGATAGCTGACCAATGCGTTTGGAAGTTCGGTTCGGTGGCGATAGACGGCAGCAACGTCGTCCTTAACGGCCACAAGTACCTCGTCCAGGAGATGTGGAGCAACGTGCTGGGCGGATGCTTCATTCCCCCGGTGGCCACCACCCTTCCTGTGGTGGCTAGCTATCAAGTCCGGGGAGGTGGCTCGGGGTTCACGCCTCCCAAGTTCACTTACTACTCTGGGGGCGTGTTCCAGAACGCGTCTCTCTCGACCAGCCCCCAGACCCTCAACGTTGACTTCGGGAGCCCTTGGAACGTGACGCGCGCTCTTCCAGGCTCGACGTCCACAGAAAGGTGGCAGACGCCGCAGACCGTGAGCGGGGTCCTCAGGTTTGGAGGGAACTTCTCGTTTTCCTACTACCACCAGTACCTCGTCAACTTCGGATTCGGCGTCTTGGGGGGAGGGAGCGCGTACTTGGCGCCTTCGCTCACAATCACCCAGTTCGGGAGCCAGGCCTCGGTGGCGGCTGCCCTACTGACAGGTTCGGGCAGCTGGGCTGACGCCGAGTCGAGCTACAACTATCCGAGCCAACTTCCTGGCTCAGGCCCGGATGAGAGGTGGATTGCGCAGTCGGAGAGTGGGACGGTCGCCACCGGAGGCCCTGTGAGCTTGCAATACTACCATCAATACCTCGTCCCCGTCGCCTTCTCGGGAGGC
>JBGPFY010000055.1:0-6283 GCA_041483615.1 Nitrososphaeria archaeon
GCCCCTCAGCGACTCCCTCAGCCTGTCGAGCATGTTCCAGCCTCTTCGACGAGAATATGCTATAAATATGGACTTGGCAGCCCAATTTCGAGATGGGTAAGGTCGACAAGGGCGTCGCGTGCTCGGTAACGGGCTGCAGGAACCCCAGCGAGAGGTCCATCGGGAGGGACCAGCTCTCGGGGAGCGGGCTCGCGGCCGCCGGCGACGGGAGGCGGGTCTATCTCTGCCACGAGCACTACAAGGCCTGGAAGAAGGCCACGAAGAAGGAGAGGGAAATGCAGCGTGCCAGGTGGGGCTAGGGAAGACGCGGGCGATCAGAGATGAGGATACTCCAGCAGCACCTTGACTTCATAGAATACGAGCCCATCGGCAAGGAGATCTCCTCCGCAGAAGAGATCCCGGAAAAGAAGAAGCAGAGGTATGAAGAAATCGTCGCCCTCTTTGTGAGCGTAGAGCCAGGGGACGACGACGAGGTCGCGAGGAAGGCGGTGGAGGGGACCAGGTCCTTCCTCGAGAAGCTGAAGGTGAAAAGGATAATCATCTACCCGTATGCTCACCTGAGCTCGAACCTCGCGCGGCCCAAGGACGCGCTCGAGGTCCTGAGGAAGATGGAAGCATACGCGAGGGAAGCCGGGCTCGAAACGTATCGGGCGCCCTTCGGGTGGAACAAGGCGTTCCAGATCAAGGTCAAGGGTCACCCCCTCGCGGAGCAGTCGCGCGTGTATTCCAGCGCGACTCCTGCAGCGGCAGCAGCGAAGCCCGAGGCGGTAGCAGCCCCCGAAAGGACGCCACAGCGCGAGATGACGGAGGAACAGCTCTTCGCGCGGATAAAGAAGAGCGACTTCGCCGGTCTCCCCGAGACCGACCACAGGATCATCGGTGAGAGGCTCGACCTCTTCAGCTTCCAGGAGCCGTCGCCGGGGATGGTCTTCTGGCACCACAAGGGGCTCAAGCTGAGGAACCTGCTGATCGAGTTCATGCGCGGGGAACTTGCGAAAGGAGGCTACGTCGAGATAAGCACGCCGGGCCTAATGGGCAACGCGCTCTGGAGGGTGAGCGGCCACTGGGAGCACTACAAGCAGAACATGTTCCTCACCGAGATGGGCGGAGAGGAGTTCGGGCTCAAGCCGATGAACTGTCCGCCCACAATGTTATACTACCGGACAAGGAGGTGGAGCTTCAGGGAGCTCCCGCTTCGGGTCTCGTGCTTCGACCCGCTGCACAGGAACGAGCTCAGCGGCGTGACGACGGGGCTATTCAGGGTGAAGTCCTTCTCGCAGGACGACGCCCACCTCTTTGTGACCGAGGACCAGATAGAAGGCGAAGTAAAAGGGATCTTCGACCTCATGGACAGGGTCTTCAAGGTGTTCGGCCTCGAGTACAGGCTCAACCTAGCGACGATGCCTGACGACCACATAGGGACGAAGGAGCAGTGGGACAGGGCGACGGAGACCCTGGTCCGGGTCATGGAGGCGAAGGGCCTCCCCTACAGTGTAAAGGAGAAGGATGGCACATTCTATGGGCCCAAGATAGACGTCCACATCAAGGACTCGATGGGCAGGGAATGGCAGAACTCGACCATCCAGCTCGACTACCAGCTCCCGCAGAGGTTCAAGCTGACCTACGTCGGCTCCGACGGGAAGGAGCACACTCCGGTTGTGATACACCGCGCGATCTACGGCTCCCTCGAGAGGTTCATCGGTGTGATGATCGAGCACTTCCAGGGCAGGTTCCCGGTCTGGATCTCTCCCGTGCAGGTGAGGGTCCTCCCGGTCTCTGACGAGAACAAGGCCTACGCCGACAAGGTCGCGCAGAAGCTCGAGGACTCCGGTGTCAGGGTGGAAAGGGACTTTGAGAGCGGGACGATAGGCGGGAAGATAAGGAACGCGCAGCTCCAGAAGATCCCCTACATGCTGGTCATCGGCTCGAAGGAGGAGCAGGCGAACTCGGTCGCGGTGAGGGCGAGGGAAGGGGACGTGAGGTACGGCGTCAAGGTCGAGGACTTCCTCTCAGAAGTCAGGGAGAAGGTCCGGACCTACGCCTAGCTCCAGAAGGCGTCCAGGCTAGTCCTCGGCACGACCGCCTCGAACGAGAGGTCGAGAGCGCTGAGCACCTGGTCGAACATCGAGCTCGCATACTCGATGTACTTGTCCACGTCTATGTCCTCTGGCTTGGCCTGCACGGTGGGCTTTACCCCGTAGCCGCCCTTCGTCTTGACGAAGGAGATTATCTCCCCCGCCTTGACTTCCCGGTTCGAGTTCCTCAGGAGTATGGCGGCCTTCACGTGCTGCGGAAGTCCGCTCATGGAAGCGTTGTCGAACTCCCGCGTTCTGTCCACCTCTTGACTCTCTTGCCCCAGCGACTCTTGCCTCGGAGCCTCCCTCTTCTTGGAGGGTTCTGGCCCTTTGGTGGACCTGTACCCGTAGATGGACTTGCCCATCATGACGTTGAAGGAGAGGTCCTCGACCGGTATCTTCCGGTCCTTCAGGCTGGCGACCATGTCGGTCAGCAGTGTCTTGATCTTGGACTTCGCTTGGTCGAAGTCCCCCTTGCTGTACACGTTGCCGAGGATGTCCAGCATCTCGTAAAACTCCTTCTTCAGGAACTCGGGGGTCTGTGACTTCTTTCCCGTCAGCCCTTTGATGTCCGCTGTGCCGTCCTGGAGGACCCCGAAGTAGTTCTTCTTGCGCTCGCTGAATGCGACGTAGCGGTACACCTTGTCGACTTCGAGCTCGACGCCCAGCTCCTTGTCTGCCCACCTCAGTACCTCTGTGACCTTGTCCTTGTCCGGGTTCTCGATGAAAAGGCTGTCCGTGTCAGAGTAGATTACGGAGACGCTCTGCTGCCTGCACTTCTCGATGGTCCTCGTGATGGCGTCTCTTCCGAGGGCGGCTGTGGCCTCGGCGACGGGGAGGCAGTAGAGCGCGAACGTCTCAAAGCCCATCACGCCGTAGGATTGACCTACTGGCACGAACCTACCGTTCCTACCGGCGATGACAGTATGGTTCCTTTCGGTTGTCACGCAATACACCATGCCATCAAATGGCAAGATCTTCACGCGCTTGTCCTTCTCTGCCCCAGAGTAGGTCAGCTTCGAGCTGACGTTCTTGAACACAATCCTATAGATCTTGGAGTCCTGATCGTAAGTAAGCTTGGTCTTGAAGCCAAGGAAGCTCAAGAGAACAACTAGGTCCTGTGCTAGCCGCAGGCTGACAGTAGAATACCGAATGCCTCTTCTATTGCCATCGCCTTTGTAAGCCGAGGCTAGGAATGCCTTCATCGTATCTGCCGATTGAAACACAAACTCGGGAATCCTCTTGGCATGAGCATTATGCTTGGTTGCACTCTCTGTGTAGCATTGCGAGAGCACCCACTGGTTCAGAATCGAGCTGGTAACCTTGTAGTACTTGTTGCGCAAAGAGTCTTGGATGCTCTGCAGTCCGAGCCTATCGAGAAGATCCTCGATTTCAGCCCTGTAGCTCAAGCCCATCACGTTCCCCTTCCCAAAACCTTGCGAAATCACGATGCTCGAGGTCCTTCCGCGAACGTTGCCATTCGCATACGCCTTCATGACCGAGGCGTGAGGGCTGCCTTCGGAGACGAACCAGCCGCACAGAGACGCGAAGTCCTGGGCGTCGTAATGGGCCGGAATCTGTCGTGAACGAGCCTCGGCGAGGAGGACCTGGCCGTGGGCGCTTTCGGCAGCACCTATGTCATCCTCGTTCACCTTTGATGTGGGCAGCAGATAATGCGATTGTCGTCTCCTCTTGGCAGTAGCCCGGGACCGTTGCGTCCCGAGTTTCCTTACACGACCATGCAGGCGAATTTTCTGTCTGAGTTCCGGCGAAAGCGTTCGGAACCAATTGATTAATCTCATTCCCTCTGGAGGGTAGAAGCTCGCATATGCGTTCATCTCCTTGGCAATCTCGAGCAAGGAGATTCTGCGGGAATGGTAGTTCAGCTGCACTCCATGCCTCAGTTTGGGTATCGCGACGTTCGCGAGGTCGTGGATTTCCTCGGCGGTTCTGAAGGTGGCACCGTTATGAGAAGACTTGCGTCTGTCAATGGTCAGGAACCTGTGGTTTGGGGTTACGATAAGGTCGACGAACCTCTTGTCCTCGAAATGATAGATGTTCCCTCGGTATGGGAAGGCCTGGACTTCAGTGATTTTGTCGACTTCCACAACCAATTTCTCCGGGTTGACATTGATTACTTGGTCACCCACCCTGAGTTCCCTTATGTTTCTGACTCCGTTCGGCGTGACAACCAGTGTGTCTCCTGTGAAGCACGCATTGAGGATCACTTTCAGTCCCTGGGTGACCGTGCCGTAGAGGTCCCTAGTCTCTTTGGGGAGGGTCTTGTCCTTGGCCAGGACCTTGTAATGCCCGACACGTAGGTCCCTCAGCGAGCCTATCACGAGGCTCTCTATCCCTCTCCGCTTCTTGCAGACCCAGTGGTCCGTGTCCGGGACCCTGTTGGACCTGCACTCCTCATGGCCGCAGTTCACCGTCTCATAGGAGAGGTTGTGGACCTTTATGATGCTCGGGTACAGGCTGGCAAAGTCCAGCACCGAGACCCCGAAGTAGATGCCAGGTTTCGGCTCGATGACGAGCCCGCCCTTGTACTTCTTCCCCTTGATGATGGCCTCCGACGAGGCGCCGCCCTTCTTTGCGAGCTCGTCGGTCCTTGGGATGAGGGCGCCCACCCTTCGGTGGTCGTAGTAGAGCATGCTCCGGATCCAGTTGGAGACCCCCAGGCGCGCGACGTCGTTCATGGGCATCTTGGCAATCCTCGAGATGACCAGGATAATCTTCATCAGGAGCGAGTCGTTCGCGCTGGTCAGCTCGTACGTTATCTGGGAGTCGTTGAAGCAGTAGTCTGCGAGCTTCAGGAGCGGGAGCTCCCCGATGTTCCCCTCGAAAGGTATCTTCTCTTTGCCCAATAGGGCCTCGGCTATGCCGTTCAGCGTGTGCTCGGTGTACCTGTTGCCGTAGACGTACACCTGGATGGAGCGGTTGTTGAAGAAGCGGTAGAGGTCGATGTGCACCCCGTGCTTTAGCGAGGCCTCCTGCCTCTGCAGGGCGATGGGTATCTCTTCTTCCTTGATTCCGATTTCTTTCCTCATGGCCCGATGCTTGAGGTACCTCAGGTCGAAGTCGTCCCCGTTGAACGTCACCAGGAACGGATAGTCCATCATCTTCGCGAAGGTCGCCCGGAGGAGGGAGGCCTCGTCGGGGAAGACGACGGGGGAGTAGCCGGTCAGCACGCCCGAGAGGGACTTGTCCTGCCCCGTCCGGTCTATCATGTAGACGACCGACTCCTTGTCGTTGCAGAACGAGACCGCGATGACCTCCCTGTCCGCCGTCTCGGGGTCGGGGATTCGGTTCTCCTCGTTCGCCACCTCGATGTCGCAGGCGATCCGCTTGAATGTGGAGAGAGGCTGGCCGAGCAGCTCGGCCCAGGCCTTGATGTAGGAGGCCGCGTCTCCCGTCGCCTTGGCGAGGATGGGGTCGAGCGAGCGCTTGACCTCGCCCACGACCTCCTTGTCGATGGGGGCGAGCGCCCCGTGAGCTATCTTGTAGTAGGTCCCGACCTTGAGGCCCTTGTCGTAGACGTAGTTCTCGAAGTACTTGATATCCGCCTCCCAGCACTCGAGGAAGTCCCTGAGGCTCTTCCCCGGGTTTCCGCCTATCGCCAACGGGTCGGTCGCGGTGATCCTTAGCAGAGGGATGTTGGAGTCGCTGAGCAGATCGAGCTTCACTTCGTCCTTCACTTCGACGATGTCCTTCCTGCCAGAAACGACCTGATCCACCTCCGCCCTGGGGCGCTTTGTATAGCAATATGGGACGTGTCCCGTGTTGTCGTCCCAGAGCCATACGCGCTCTTTTTTCGAGTCGTAGAACTTCAACACCGCCTTGCGCTTGTCGCCGTCGTAGGTCGCGGAGACGAGCAAGCCTTCCTCGAGGTCGACGACGGGCGTGGTGAGTCCTCGCAACTTTGCAGACAGGTCAGAACTCTGCGTGACACTCTCTAACAGCCGAACTCTACCTCGAGGAGGTTTTCACGCCCGTTTGCGGTGATATATGTGTGCCGAATTCAGCATTTGGTGAGTTGTAGGTTTCCGGTCCCCGCTTGGGCGCACGTTCCTGAGTCATCGGTGCATCGCGGGGCAGAAGATGTTCCCCACCTGCCGCGCAGCGCTGGCTCCCGGCTGGGTGACCGGGTAGTACACGCCCTTCAAGTACAGCGCGCCTTCCCCGAGGAAGCAATACGTCAGCGACCC
>JBGPFY010000056.1:0-6280 GCA_041483615.1 Nitrososphaeria archaeon
GAGGTTCGACGCCGCATGCTGCGCGGCCTACATCAACGGATTGGCCGGAGCAGAGGCGGCGAAGGAGCTCGGGCTGCACATCCTGGCGTCCGACGTGGTCGGCTGCATCCCGAAGGCCATGAAGCGGTTTGACAAGATCGAGTGAAGACGGTCAGTCGCGCAGGCCTGGGCTTCAATCGAAGTGGAAGGGCGTCGTCGACTCGCTCGAAGCGATCATTCCCATCTACGAGAAGGGCTCGAGCCGGATCTCCCTCTTCGAGGACAAGGCGATGAGGGATGAGGTCGCCTCCTTCGCGGTCGGAGGGGAGAGGGGAGGGCTCGTCCTCGACCTGGGGTGCGGTCCCGGGACCATGTCACGGGTGGTCTCGGCGGCCGGCGGGGTCCCGATCCTCGCGGACGCCTCCAAGAAGATGCTGGCAAAGGCAGGGGGGTTCGACAGAGTCCAGTGCGTGTTCGAGTTCCTCCCGTTCAGGTCGGGGAGCTTCGGCGCGGCGGTCGCAGGGTTCTCCCTGAGGGATGCCATCGACCTAGAATCGGCGCTCACGGAGATACGGCGGGCGCTGCGCGCTGGGGGGCGGTTCTCCTTCTGCGACCTGGGGAAGCCAAAGTCCAGACTGAAGGCGACCGTCGTAGGGGCGTACATCCTCGTCGCGCCCCCGCTGATAGGGCTGCTTACAGGAGGGCTCTCCGGCCTCAGGTTCCGGTCGCTCTTCGGCACGTACAGGCTGGTCCTGGACAACCAATCGCTTACGGAGCTCCTGCTCTCACACTTCTCGAATGCGGAGATGGAAACGAAGCAGCTCGGCGGGTCGATCGTGGTGCGCTGCAGAGTGTGACCGCCTCAGGGCGCGGATTCGAGCCGCTTCTCGAGTTCCTCGAGGAGCCCTTGGAGCTCCGAGCTCGGCACTGAGCAGCCCGCGGCCTTCTCATGCCCTCCCCCGCTCCCCCCGTGCCTCTGAGCCATGGCGCCTATCTCCTTCCCGAGGTGGATTCCGCTCTCCGACGTGCTGCGCAGGCTGAGTTCAACCACGCCCCCCGCCTTCTCCTTGTAGGCGACCCCAAGGGGAACCCCGAACGCCCCGAGGAGGAGCTTTGCGACGTTCCCGGTCGCGCTCTCTCCAGTCTTCATGTATGCGAGCTTCCCCAGGCGCGTGCCTTTCAACCTCACCTCCTCCGCGAGCAGGCGGACGACCTCGGCCTGCTCCAGCGCGTCCCTCCCGACGCCTTCGATGCAGTGCGGCGCCATCATCTTGGCGAGCTCCTTCACGAGCGTCTCCGGGTAGGACTCGTCCCGGCCGTTCTTCGCCAGAGCGTAGGCGAGCATCGTGCTTTCGAGTAGGATGAACTGCCTGTCGAAGGTCTCCATCATCTGGCTCGCCTTCGCGCTCCCGTCCATGTAGTCGGTCACCGCCCCGTAAAGGGCGAGCAGGCGCGCGCCTTCGGGGAGGTGGTCCTTGTATGTGAGATAAGTGAGGACCGAGGAGCAGTCCTTGACGTCATGCCGAAGCTCCACCTTCGCCTTGATGATATCCCGCTTCGCGTCCTCGGTGAGGAAGTGGTGGTCGATGTATATGACCGGCATCTTCTTCGCGAGGACGGCCAGCCTTCTGACAAACTCCGGGAAGTTGGAGGCGTTCGTCCCAAGGTCGCATATCGTGACGCTCGTCGCCGAAGCAGGGACCGCGTCGATTTCATCTAGGAGGTCGTCGTAATCGGTCAGCCTGAACGTCCCTCCCTTCGCCGCAAACACTAGCGCGGCTGAGGACACCCCGTCGACGTCCTTGACGTGCGAGATGCAGTGGTGAGCCAACTTGAAGGCGCGGGCCCGCCTCAGGGTCAGCGCATATAAGGAAACCTCGGCGAGTCAAGACGCCAGGATGATAAGCGCGCCGAGGGGCCTCCTCAAGCTGGTCTCCCTCCAACTCTTCTCGGAGTCCTCCCTCTCAGGCGCCGAGCTCCAGGAGGAGATCAGGAAGAGCAGCGAAGGGGTCTGGAAGCCCGGCCCCGGCTCGATTTACTTCCTCCTCGAAGAGCTTAGGAAGGGCGAGCTCATCGTGGAGCTGCCGCGCAGGGGCGGGACGGTGAGGAGATACATCATCTCCAACAAGGGCAAGGCAGAGCTCGCCAAGCTGAAGGGAGAGATCGATGATCAGGTCAGGAGGCAGCTGAAGCTCCTCGCGTACTGCTGCGACCAGGCTTCGAACTCGAAGATGGCCGAAGGCCTTCGGAGACTCTCCCCTGAGCGCTAGCCCTCGTCCTGGTTACTGTCTGATCTTGGGGGCGAACCCTCGCCTTATGACGAAGACGTAGCTAGCGGCTATGAAGACGCCCAGCGCGGCCACCGCGAAGGTCCTGATGTCGGTATAGTCGAGGGCGAAGCTCGCATGGACCACGCCCGGCGAGTCGATCGACACCGAAGTCTGCAACTTGAACACAGACGCCGACTGGAGCTGCCCGCCCGGCAGGTCGCCCGTCCAGCCCTCGAACACTATCTCAACATTGTTGGGGACGGCCGTGAGCGTCACACTCCTCCCCGGAGGCACATAGATGGTCGCGTTGGTCCCTGCCGGGACGGTCCCGGTTATCGAGCCGTAGGAATACGCCACCGACCCCTGGGTCCCGGCTAATATGCTGAGACCCGGGAAGAAAATGGCAGTCTCGTTCGCCGCCCCGGTCACGAGCAAGGTCGGAGTCAGAGTCGTCCCGTTGTAAGAGAAAAGGGTCGCACCTCGCCAGTACGCGAAGCTCCACAGCTTCGCTGATGTCGCCGTCAAGACGACCGACGAGCCTTGGTCGTGCCATTGATTCGTGTTCCCGACGGCGCCGCCCGCGGGGGTGCTGACGCCCACAGCCACAAAGAACTGGTGCGTGTACTGTGCGTCGAGCTGGAACGGATTCACCGCTGTCACGATGGCCGTGACATTAGACAGCCACCGCTCTCCAGGCCCTCCCGGCATCGTGAGCGGGACGCTCCAGATGGACCCAGAGTCTATCCAATATGTGGACGAGCCATTCAACGGCAGCTGCAACCCTGCGCCCAACGATGTGTAGTTGACGCGCGGGACGGGCGGAGACCCTCCCGGGCCCTTGATGCTGTAGTGAAGGGCGCCAAGGAACTGGTGGTAATACAGAAGCTTCGCCTGCAGCGGGGAAGTGGCCGTTCCCGAGGTCGCCTGCTTCGTAATCCACCGCTCAGTCGAAGACGAGCTCGGGAGCAACGGGCTCACCCCCCACCCGGTGCCGGCGTCGACCCAAAAAGTCGCCTGAGTGGCGTTGACCTGTCGAAGTCCGGCCGAGCCGAACGACGTGTAGTTCAGTCTGGGGTTGTTGTAGAGGCCTGCCCCCGAAACTGTGAAGTTTAGGGCGAAAGCATACTGATGGTAGTAGCCCGCGCTGACGGTCGCCGCTCCCGATATCACTCCCAAGGGAGTCGATGTGAACCAGCGCTCGACCCCAGTCGAACCAGCAAGCGGGTTCGTGTAGTTGTATGCCGAGCCCGCGTCGACCCAGCTCTGCAAGCCCCTCGTGCTGGCGCCCAACGCCGTGAACGAGACCGTGGGGGGGGCTAGCCCGCTCCCGCCTCCAATCACGACGTAGGCGAAGTTGACTAGGAACTGGTGGTAATACGAGATAGGCACGGTCTGCCCTGCGGTGGCGGCACCTGAAGTAACAGACCCCTCCCACCTCTCGCTCGACGTGGAGCCGGCGAGGGCCGCCGGGACGGACCAGCTGGACCCCGTATCGAGCCACAACAGAGATCCTGAACCGGTCAGCGGGAAGGTGCTCGTTCCTCCGAACGCCGTGTAGTTGAGGCGCGGCGGAGTGGGAGCTGTCGTCGAGCCAACAAGAGAGTATTGAAAGTTCTCCAGCACCTGCGAGAAGTAGTCGGAGTTGTGTTGGGTCCCGCCCAGTGTGTCTGTGAAGGCGCTCTGAGCGGTCGCCCAGCGCTGCGTGGGTGAGACCTGCAGCACCCCCATTATCGCTTGCGTCTTGTAGTCTGTCCAGCCTTGGCAGGAGAATTGCCCCGCGCCTGTGGCGACCGTGATCGTGCATACCGTCAGGCCGGGCTGGCCGAGGGCGGTGCCGGTCACGACGATCGAGCCCGCGGCGCTCCATGCCGCTGGGCTCTTGGGCGAGGCTTGGTATGTGTTCTGGACTTGATAGTAGATGGTCGCCGAGAATGTCTGGCATGAGCTCGAAGAACAGCTGCCGATTGTCAGCGAGCCCTGGCCGCCCGCAGTGAGGTAGCGCACGTTAGCCCCAGCGGGGGGAAGCGAGGCCACTATCCCCGTGCAGCCCGACGAGGCCGTGAAGGTGTACTGCGTGCCGTCGGCATACACCGTCGTGGGCGAGACGTTGCAACCCGAAAGCGTGACGCTCGTGGCCGGCCCGCTGTTCGCCACTGTGATTTGGATCATCTGGTTGATGTTAGCCGTTATGGAGAAGGTCCCAAGGCTGGCCGTGTTGTTGAAATCGCCTATGTACGACGCCGTTACCGTGGCCGATGACTTGGCGGTGTAAGAGACGCCGCACGAGGCTCCACCCAGGGTGCACGGATTGGCGGAGAAGACCCCCGCCTGGTCGCTGCTCAGCCAACTGATTATGCCCGTGGGAGAATACCCGCTCACCGTGGCGGTGCAAGTCGCCTGCTGACCGACGAGCACTGTGGCAGGAGCGCAGACGACCGTGGTGGAGCTCGTCGCTTTGGAAATAGTGAACGACGTCGTTTGCGAGACAGGCCCATTGTTGTTCACATCACCCTGGTATGACACCTGGATCGTCGCGGCGCCAGAGCCTGTCCCCCTTACTGTGACCCCGCACACTCCGGAGGAAAGCTGGCACGTCGTGCCACCAGTAAAAGAGACCTTTCCTGTGCTTACGCCCAGGGAGAACGAAATCAATTCATTGTCGACATTGTAACCGCCGTTCACTTGTCCCGTGCATGTCGTCGACGAACCCACCCCGACCGGCGAAGGGGAGCACAAGACCGAGACTGTGGGCGACGCCCTGTTGACGGTGATTGTCACGTCAGCGGAGGTACTCGGGTCGTTGCTTCCGAAGCCTCCATATGCCGCAGCCACTGACGTCGCGGCGGCCGAAGTGGGTGTGTACTGGACTGAGCAGCTCCCGGATGAAAGAGTGCACGAGGCTGACGGAGAAAAAGAACCGCTTCCAGTGTTGGACCACGAAACGGTTCCGGTGGGGGCCGAGCCCGCGACGGTCGCCGTGCATGTGAGGGACTGTCCGATCGCAACCACGTTGATGCCAATTCCAGATACGCACTGGACAGTTGTCGTAGTCGAAGCGGCCCGCACGTCCCCGACGCTGCCGAGAAACGCGAGCCCAAAAACCAGCAGGAGCGAAACTGCGAACCAGCCGGTCCTCATGGGCTTCTCTCTCCTTCTAGCCTTCCCAAGCTAAATCCGCGTGTGAAGGATGTTCCACCCAACGGTATAAGCTCTCGGATGCCCGAATCCATTCTTGGCGCGCCCTCGCATCTCGGGCCCCGTTCACGGCGCGAACACGAAAGGCAGAATCCCGTAAAGGGTGAAGAGCCCCAGCACCCCTTGCAGCAAGAAGACGCTGAGGACGTATTTCGCCGTGCGTCTGTGCGTCGCGTACGCGTTCCTCTTCCGGCCGAACAGGAGCATGCCCATCCCTAGCCCTCCTTGGATGACGATCAGCCCCACCGCCGCGAAGAAGTTTACCGTGTGGAAGACCAGCGCTCCCGGGAACACCGAGACCCCACCGTTGACCAAGACGAAGTACAAGCCGAGGGGAAAGGCGATCATCGCCAGCGAGAAGGCGACGATCCCCGCAGCGTAGTGCAGGCGGAAATAGACCTTCTTCCTGGTCTTGAGCAGATATGCAATGATGACAGATAGGACGGCACCCGCAGCCATCGCCGGATGGATCAGCAGGGCGAGGTCCAATCTGGGCTCCCTAGTGTTTCAAATTCCCAACAGATAAATATTGAATTCGCGAATTTCGGCCACGATTGTCTTACATCTCAGGCTTGGCCATCCAGAAGATTCTGGACGCCTCTGCTTGCACGCTCTACCGCATCGAGGAGCAAGAGCCAATCATCTCCGCGGGGCTTCACCTATCGCAGCTCGACGTCGAGGGGGTTGTGGCTGTCGACAAGGCTGGGACTCCGACCGGCGTGATATTAGGATACAACGTGCTTCGGCTTGCGAACCCGAAGACCGTCTGGGCGACCTTCTATCAGACCAAGATTGCCGACTCCAAGATGCGGGTCATCTTGGCGAACCCCGGAGAC
>JBGPFY010000057.1:0-6274 GCA_041483615.1 Nitrososphaeria archaeon
GCTTCGGTCTACGCGAACGAACTCTCGGAGATAAGGAAGATGAACAGGATGGTCACACAGGCCAAACTGGCTCTCGAGCAGATCACCCTGAGGCTGAACACCGTCACAGAGCTGGGCGACATCGTCGTGACCCTCACCCCTGCGATGTCGGTGATTCGCAGCGTAAGGCAAGGGCTTGTCAGCGTCCTTCCGGAGGCAGAAGGCGAGATCGGCGAAATATCGGGCCTGCTGAGCAGCATCCTAGTAGATGCCGGCACAGTGGGAGGATACTCGCTGAACTTCGAGGCTGCCAACGAGGACGCCGAGAAGGTACTTGCAGAGGCTGCAGCAGTCGCCGAGCAGAGGATGAAGGAGAAGTTCCCAGAGATTCCCTCTGGGCTCCCCTCGATGGAAAGCTCGACGGAAAGCACATCGTAAAGGACCCAGGCAATGGAAAGCGAGAGGGGTGCCCGCCCATGCAAGTGGGAGCATCCCCTCATCTCCTCTTTTTCGGGGCCCTCGCGTGGGAACCTCAGGCCTAGGTGCGAGCCCCCTGACCGCAAAAAGACGAGAGAACCTGGCTGCGTTGAAGATTCGTCGCTTGTTCAGCGTTTTGTTTCCTTTTGTTGACCAAAGGAATGATTACTTCGCATCTTGTTCGCGTCCATGGAACGTGGTAGTGTCCTTGTTAGCAGGTGCGATGGCGCCTTCCTTGGCGGTGCCCATCTGGTGATGGCATCGATGGACTCGCTGCGGATCTTCAGGAGGGGAAAGGGAGGAGGCGACTACAAAGGCAGGATTGCGGTCGCGCTTCGCGAGATCGAGGGGCAGCGCAAGGAACTGGACCAGCTGAAGGCCCGCCTGTCCGAGAGAAGGCAGAAGCTCTTCGAGACGACGGTCCGCGCCTTACAGGAGAAGAACAAGTCGAAGGCCGCGGTCTACGCCACTGAGCACGCCGAAGTGAGGAAGGTCGCCCGCGTGGTCGAGGCGAGCGAGCTGGCCCTCACGCAGGTCTCGCTGCGTCTCCAGAGCATCACGGAGATAGGGGACGCGATGCTCCACATGGACACGGCGTTCAGGTCGCTCAAGCAGATCAGCAAGGAGATGCGGGGAGTCATTCCCGCTCTCGACGCGGCATCCACGGACATCAACAGCACCTTCGTGGAGACGATGGCCCAGATGGGTCAGATCTCCCCCAACATCAACATCGACATCAAGACCGAGAACACCGAGGACCTCGTCGAACAGGCGAAGAGGTACGCAGAGGAGCAGTCGGCGCGACTCAAGGACAGCCTCAACATGATGCCCGGCAAGTTCGAGGAGGAGATACTCCGGACCTCCGCAGACGACACCCCGCTCCTTGCAACGGGCGACGAGGAGGAGAACGTCGTGCTCGGGACGATCTACTCCGCTCCAAAGGACGAGAAGGTCGAGTACGAGGTGCTGAGGTACGCGGCGACGCACGAAGGGGCGCTCGACATCTCCAGGACCTCCCAGCAGCTCGGCATTCCGCAAGACCTGGTAGAGCAATCCATGATCCATCTTGTCGCGCAGGGCAAGGTTAAACCGGCGCCTTCGAGGAGCAGCGAGCAGCATTGAGCGTCGTGGCAGCTCGGGAGCTGGAAGAGGACGCCCGAAAGTACGCGGGCGAGGCGATACGCCTCGACTCCCAGGGGGCCCATGGGATGGCAATCCAGAGCTACCAGAAGGCCATCTCGACCCTGATTAAGCTGGTCAGACTCTATCCGGATTACAAGCTCAACAGGCACTATATGGACAAGGCATCTATCTACCAGGAGCGCGTGAAGGCGATACAGCAGGCGCACGGCCTCGTCCCGCAGGACACGCCCCAGGAGGCCGCGAACTTCTCCGTCATGGGGCCCGGCGGAAACGGCAACGGGAACGGCAGCGCTCGAACTGAGCAAGAGGCACGGATTTCGGCGACGGTCTCCGCCGGCGGCGACAGGGGCAGCGGCAACGCAGGCAAGGGACCCCAGATGGTCCCGCAGCTGAAGGCCTCCTTCAACGAGCTGGTCGTCCGAGAGAAGCCGAACGTGAAGTGGGATGACGTCATCGGGCTCGACGACGCCAAGAGAGCGATAAGGGAGTCGATCGTCTTCCCGTTCGAGAGGCCAGACCTCTTCCCGCTGGGGTGGCCTCGCGGCATACTCCTCTACGGCCCACCCGGGTGCGGAAAGACCATGCTCGCGGCGGCGACAGCGGCGGAGATCGAGGGGTACTTCATCTCGATAGACGCGGCCTCGATAATGTCAAAGTGGCTCGGCGAGGCAGAGAAGAACGTCTCGAAGCTTTTCACGGAGGCCAGGAAGCTCCTCGACAAGGGGAGCCCCGTGATAATCTTCATCGACGAGCTCGACTCGATATTGGGCAGCCGGTCAAACGAGGTCGGCGGAGAGACCAGGGTGAGGAACCAGTTCCTGAAGGAGATGGACGGCATCCAGGACAAGGGGAACAACGTCCACCTCTACACGGTGGGCGCAACCAACAAGCCTTGGGCGCTCGACTGGCCCTTCCTACGCAGGTTCGAGAAGAGGATCTACATCCCGCTCCCCAACTTCGACGGCAGGATGTCCATGTTCAAGAACTACACCGCCCCCATAAACGTCGATTCCGGCATCAGCCTTGAAGACCTGTCCAAGGTCTCCGAGGGATACTCGGGCTCCGACATCAGGGACATCTGCCAGGGCGGGCAGCTCCGCGTCGTCAGGGAGCTCTTCGAGACGGGGAAAGCGCTGGACAGGAGCGTCCAGCCGAGGCCCATCGTGATGTCGGACTTCAAGGAGATAATGAAGTCGCGGAGGCCCAGCGTCTCCCCCGAGATGCTGCGCGCGTACGCCAACTGGGCCGAGCAATACAAGGCCCTGTAGATTCTTAAGGCGCTGATGAAAGGACAGGTAGGCCTTGGAAGAGACCCCCGCGCCCGAAGCCGTCGCTAAGAGGCTCGGCGAGAAAGTCACAGTCAGCGGTTGGGTCCACGACGTGAGGCTCCTCGGCGGCATCAACTTCATCCTCCTCAGGAACAGCGAGGGGATGATCCAGGTCACCGCCCCCAAGAGGGCCGTGGCCAAGGAAGTCATGGACCAGGTGGCCGCGCTCCACCCAGAAGACGTCGTGAGGTGCACCGGGCTCGTCAAGGAGGCGAAGGTCGCGAGGAACGGGTTCGAGATAATTCCAGAGCGGATCGAGGTCGTCAGCGCAGCGGCCACTCCGCTCCCCCTCGACCCCAGGGGAGTAACCGACGCCAACATCGACACACGCCTGAACTGGAGGACGCTCGACCTGAGGAGGCCGGAGGTCCTTGCCATCTTCCGCATACAGGACGCCCTCATCGAAGGGATGGAGGCGTACCTGCGCGCCAGCGGGTTCATGCGCGTCTTCACGCCGAGCATCCTGGGGGGAGTCTCTGAGGGAGGAGCTGAGGTCTTCAAGACCGATTACTACGGCAAGCCTGCCTTCCTCAGGCAGGACCCGCAGCTCCACCGGCAACTGGCCATGGCAGGAGGGCTGGGCAAGGTCTACGACCTCGGGCCCAGCTGGAGGGCGGAGCTCTCGCACACGCCTAGGCACATGAGCGAGCACAGGACCATCGCTCCGGAGCTCTCATTCATCAAAGACGAGAGGGACACGATGCGCGTGGAGGAGGCGATGGTGGTCAGCGCGATGAAGAGGGCCAGCGAGAAATGCGGCAGGGAGCTGGACCTCCTCCAGCTCGATATCGACGAGCCGCGCACGCCGTTCCCCGAGCTCTCGTTCCCCGAGCTTTACCAGACGCTGAAAGGGCTGGGCCATACGCTGCAGAGGGACAAGGACCTTGACCGGGAGTCCGAGAAGCTCCTAGCGGAGTTCGTCAAGAAAGAGTTCGACTCCGATTTCTTCTTCGTCAACCGCTTCCCATCCTCGGTCAAGCCCTTCTACGTGATGCGCGTCGATGAGGAGCCGGAGTTCGCCCGCTCTGTGGACCTCGTCTTCAAGGGCCTCGAGCTGTCCTCCGGAGGGCAGAGGGAGCACAGGCACATGAAGGTCGTCGACCAGATATCTCAGAAGGGCCTCGACCCGGAGGGCCTGAAGTGGTTCACCGAGCCGTTCAGGTTCGGCGTGCCTCCCCACGGCGGGTTCTCGCTGGGGATCGAAAGGTTCACGTCGTCGTTGCTGGGAATGGAGAACATCAAGGAGGCGGCGCTCTTCCCGAGGGACCCGGAGCGCTTACAGCCTTAGAGTGGCTTCCCTTTCCGACTCGACGATGAGCTCTATCCCTTTGACCTGCTTGACCGCCTTTTTGAGGACCTCGATCTCTCCCCTGAGCCTCTCGGGCCTCCTGCCGGGGATGATCACCTTCGTCAGCTTGCTCCCGTCGGGGAGCCAGACCGTGTTGACCGTCAGGATGCGTATGGGGTAGAACAACTCCTCCAGGAACTGCCTGTCGGAGTTGGAGGTGCCTATCACCCACACCTTGCCCTTCAGCATGTCCTCGATTTTCTGCTTTATCTCGGGCTTGGACCTGACGAGCCCCGCGTCCGCCTGCTCCATTTCCATGATGTAGCTCCCTTCGACCTCGTAGGACCTAAGCAGGGCCGTCCTGTTCAGCTCCGGGACCGACTCCGCAAGCTTGACCAGCGCCTTCGAGACGACGATGTCCGAGTTCGATATCTGGCCGGCGGTGAGCTTCGCCTGGCACTTGGCACACAGGATGCCTGTCTTCGCATCGAAGGCGCATATCGGTATCCTGAGTGGCAAGACCTGCTTCGAAGTCCAGCCCTTCTCGCTGATATAAAAATGTCTACATCACGTCTGCGAGCATGGGTGCCTAAATACTTGTTCCATCAGGAATTACATGCGGGTAGTCAAAGCTGTCAAGCAGAACTACTGCCCAACTGGAGAGACGCTCGCACTTCTCGAAGACTTCCGCCTGATGGTAAACGACTGCATTAGAATCGGCCTTAGGGAGAACATCACGTCGATGCGAAGAGTGTGCCTCAAGTCCTACCACGCTCTCGCCGGATATCCGGCCGTGACGTATTACCGTCTGACCGCAATAAGCAGGGCCGCTGGCATTCTCAGGACGTATCGCAAGTCATTGGGCAAGAATCCTGGGACGAAGATACCGTATGCCGAAAAGCTCATGCTGACCGACTGTTATGGTTTCAGAATTCAAAGCGACAGACTCAGGCTCACTCTCAGGGCGCACGAATACATTTACTTTGAACTCAATCCTCACACACTTACAGCCATTCGAGATTGCACAGTAAGGTCTGTCACGCTGACACCGACGGTGCTGAGCATTGCTTATGCGAAGGAGGTTGCGGAGACAGAGCTCCGTGGAGCCATCGGTGTTGACAGTAACTTGGACAATCTCACTATCGCGTCGAGCGATTCAGAAGTCCAGAGATTCGACCTGTCGAAAGCCACAGAAATCAAGAAGGCGTATCGGAATGTCAAATCTCATTTCAGGAGGAACGATGCGCGAATCGCGCGCAGAGTCTTCGGCAAGTATGGGCTTCTTCAGCGAAACAGGATTGGTTGGATCCTCAACAACTATTCCTCAGCAATAGTAAGACGAGCAAAAGAGAAGCGATTCGGAATCGTCATGGAAGACCTCAAGGGACTAAGGAGGCTCTATCGCAGGGGCAACGGCCAGGGAAGCAACTACAGGGCCCGACTCAACTCGTGGAGCTACCATGAGCTTCAGAGAGAGATTGAATACAAGGCCAGGTGGGAAGGCATCCCCGTCGTTTATGTGGCAGCACGAGGAACATCCGTGACTTGCTCGACATGTGGGTCGAGAACATACCCGAATGAGCAACGCGGGCTCTACTGCGCGAAATGCGTAACGACGGTTGACCGGGATGTGAATGCAGCGCGAAACATCCTGGCGAAGGGAGCGCTGAGGTTCGGCGCCGACGGCCCTCCAGGTGAAGCGATGGTCGCGGAACGGGAACAGAGGGAGGCGACCCTAATCCGCACAGTCGATGGAGGGAAGAGCGTCCATGCACAGTGAACGCATCAGAACCAAAATGTCTACCCCGGAAAGCCGTAGCGCGACATCCGGGACTAGGTTTATCCGAGCACGCCCTTCATCGGCTCCAAAACATGAGGCTCCTCGAGTACGAGGGAAAGGAACTCTTCAAGAGGTACGGCATCCCAGTCCCCCGCTCGAAGCTCGCCCGCGACGAGGCAGAGGCGCTGGCTGCAACAGATGAGGTCGGGCTCCCGGCCGTCATAAAGGCCCAGGTCCTTTCTGGCGGGAGGGGGACGGCGGGCGGGGTCGCCGTCGTCC
>JBGPFY010000058.1:0-6231 GCA_041483615.1 Nitrososphaeria archaeon
ATCTGGCTCGACCACAATACCGGTGCGGTCTGCGTGGGCGCGAAGTATCTCACGACCGCGAAGATAAACTGCCTCTACCTCGACGTCATCCACGTGCTCGTCCACGTCAAGCAGTTCCTCGACGGCAAGGACCTGTTCGACCAGACCTTCGAGTACGTCGACCGCCCCACTGAGATAGAAGCGTACCGTTACACCGTTGACGAAGCCAAGCGGCTCCAGATGAGCGAGGACGAGATCCTCCGCTACCTGAGGGTGGACGCCGTGGACGACTCCGAGCTCGGTCGGCTCATCGAAAAGATTGGCGTAAGGCCGCGGCGGTAGACCGCAACCAGTCGAAGCCTTAAGAAAGGCTCCGCGGAAAGAAGAACCTCCCGATGAGATACGTGGAAGGAGCGAAGCGGGTGTTCTTGGACACTGGAACCCGCTTCCCTCGGAGGATTATCTGGGCCGTCGCCCTGATCAAGCGCGAAGCGGCAGAAGCGAACTCTTCAATGGGAGCGCTCGACCCGAAGGTCGCTGCAGCGATAAGCGCAGCCTCGTCAGAGGTGATGGATGGGAAGCACGATTCCAAGGTTCTCGTAGACGTGTTCCAAACGGGCTCTGGGACTGGCCTCAACATGAACCTGAACGAGGTCATCGCGGAGCGAGCAACAGAGCTCCTCAGGAAGGGCGGAGGCAAGGCCGTCGCGGTCCATCCCAACGACCATGTCAACATGGGGCAGTCGTCAAACGACGTCGGGCCATCCGCAATCAGGATAGCCGCGGTCGCCCTCTGCGACGAGGACCTATTACCAGAGATGACGAAGGCATCGAGGAGGCTATCGGCGCTCTCGAAGCGCACCTCCTCGGTCTACAAGGCAGGAAGGACCCACCTGAGGGACGCGCTGCCGGTCACGATGGGCCAGGAGTTCGCCTCATACGCAGACGCCCTTGACCACGACCTTCAGCTCCTCCTGAGCGTCATGGCATATGTGAGGGAGCTCCCCATAGGCGGCACCGCGGTCGGGACAGGGTTGAACGCCGACCCCAGGTTCGGGGCGGCCGTCATACGCGGAATAAACGGCTCGACGAACCTGGGATTCTCCGAGGCGAGAAGCAGGTTCCGCGCCATGAGACTGCTCTCCGACCTCGTGGCGCTAAGCTCGATTCTAAACGTCGTCGCGCTCGACATCTACCGGCTCTGCCAGGACATCAGGCTAATGTTCTCAGGGCCAGTCACAGGGCTAGGGGAGATAGAGATACCCACACAGGAGGAGGTGGCGGGGAGCAGCATAATGCCCGGAAAGACGAACCCGGTCACCGTCGAGGCGGCAATGCTAGCGTCGGCCCAGGTCATGGGTCTCGACCGTGCAAACCAGGTCGCCGGGATGTTGGGCGAGTTCGAGCTCAGCATGGGCGTGCCGCTCATAGGCTACAACACCATGATGCAAATCGCGCTCCTCTCAGAGGCGCTCGGGAAGCTTTCTTCGGTGGTACTGGACCACATCGTCCCCGACCTCAAGAGGAACAGGGCGTACGCGGAGGCCAGCCCCGCCCTGATCACGGCGATAAGCCCGGCGCTCGGCTATGACAAGGCCGCAAAGATGGGGAGAAAGCTCGCACGCGGACTCTCGATAAGGGACGGGTTGAAACAGCTCGGGTACACCGAGAAGGAAATCGACAAGATTCTGGACATCCGAAGCCTCGTCAACCCACCAGCGCGAAAGTAGTGTCAAGCCAGTTGAACAGCAGGGCGACGCTCCTCTCGGTGGCCAAGGAGTTCAGGGAGCAGCCATCGCTGCTGCGCTCCTTCCGGAGGTCGACGCTCTGGTCTGAGCTGGGAGACAGCGGCGCATCCATTTTCGTCGGAGCTGGAGACTCATACGCCGCGTCGCTTTGCGCATCCTTTCTTGCAGGGCCGCACGTCCTGGCGCTCGACCCATATTCGCTGAAGGAGTCGATCGGCTGGGCAAAGGAAAGGTCGGTCTACATCATCTCGGTTTCGGGCGAGACGAGGTCCAACATCGAGCTCGCTCATTCCCTGAAAGGCGTAGCAAGGCAGACAACCGGCATCACCTGCAACCCGGGGAGTCGATTGGCAGCTGAAGTGGACAGGGTCGTGGAACTCCCTTTCAAGCCGCGCGGCAAGTCACCGGGCATTACCTCCTTCACCCTCTCGCTGGCCGCCTCGCTCGCAATTTGTGGTCTCGACTCCGAATGCGACTTCGAGAAGCTCCTCACTCGCTCCATCGACGTGTCTAAGCGAATCATTATCTCGGGCAAGCGCAACGTCACGCATTTCGCGGGCAACAACGAGGCGTACGCCGCATCGATATACGGAGTGGCAAAGATTTACGAGATTCTGGGCGGGAGGGCCCAGGCCTCCCTTCTCGAGGAGTTCAGCCACATGCAACTCTTCTCGCTTTCGACCTCGGACTCCACCAACGTGTTCGCGTCTCCGGAGGGGAACAAGGGGGAGAGGCTCCACGAGAGCCTGAAAAGCGGCGGCTTCCCGTCTTCACTGATCCGTCCCGAGGGCGCGAGGGTCGAGAGGCTCTATCTTCTCGTCTTCGCGATGCAGATGGCTGCAATCAGCGCCGCGAGAAGGGAAGGGCTGGACACTCCCTACTTCCTGAGCGCCAAGAAGAAGCTGAGAATAAGCGACGAGATGATCTACTAGTGGCTGGCGCCCGTCCCGCAGCCGCAGCCCTGTCCCCGGACGTTAGGGTTCTCTATCTTGAATCCCTGCCTCTGCATCGTGTCTATGAAATCGATCTTTGAGCCTCTGAGAATCTCGGCGTTGTTCTTGTCGGTGACGATCTTGAACGTGTCGACCTCTTCGACGAGGTCGTTCCCTCTGGGCTTCTCGGCGAGCTGCATCCCATAAGCGTAGCCGCCGCTACACGCGCAACCGCCCGAAGCGTAAACGTCAATCCTCAGGTAAGAGCCGCCCTCGTTCTGCTCCTTCAACGCCTCTGAGAGCTTCTGCTTCGCGAGAGGCGTGAACTGGACGATCGGCATCATCTTCTGCATGGTGATTTTGGAACCCAGCAGGTCGTATTTAGGCTATTCGGATTCCTTCCTTGCTTCGGCTCCCCCGCCCCCTTTAGACCGCCAAAGAAGGAACGATGCGAGGTACGCGATTATCGCTACGGCTGAGACAACGAGGGCGACCGTGGCAAGCATGCCGGAGTCGGGACCGCTGCCGAAGACTATGGGAATCGGTCCAATCAGTATGAACCCCCCGCCGGAGCTGGAACCGCCCGGTCCTGTGGACGCCCCAACGGCGACGACGAACAACCCGACGAAAATGATTACGACGCCCAGCCCCAACAGCCGTGCCGGGTTCATTGGCGCACCAACACCCCCGAGAAGAGCACTACTGCTATCAGAACGATAGCCAAGACTATCGCTATACTGGTCCACTTCGCATCCGAGCCGAAGATGATGGGGATCGGCCCGATCATAATCACGCCTCCTCCCTTCATCTGGGCCTTCCCCTCCCCTCCATTAGAGGCCTTCCCATTCAAAATCATCGCAAGGAAGACGACCAAGAATCCGAGGAGAGTTATCGCCAGCCCGATGAAGACGAGGTCGGACATCGTGTTCTTCACCGTCGGTTTCTTATATAACATCAGCCATCTTTGCTACAGTCGATTGCCAGAGTACAGGTATTGCGAGAAGTGCATGATGAGGACGGAGCACGAGGCGGTGGTAGACGGCCGAGACTACAACCCGAGGGGCAGAGGGGTCTACAAGTGCAAAAATTGCGGGAGGGTCAAGTCGATGCGACATCTGCGCCCCAGCTCTGAGATAGGCTACTGACGCCGGTCAGGCATACTCAGACCTGTCGACGACGTTCTTCAACGGCCGGCCCGTGAAATAGCGCGTAAGGTTCTCGACGACGCCCTTTGCTACGCTCCCCGTGATTATCGCGTTCGGCCCGGACGCGTGCGGGGTCCCGATGAAGTTCCCAAGCTCCAGGAAAGGCAAGTCGGGAGAGAACGACTCCGAGCCCTCTTCCGGCCACCACACGTCAGTCGCGTAGTTGAACCCCGGGTTCCGAACCAGGTGCTCATACAACGGCTCCTTCTGGACGACCTCTCCTCGGGCGACGTTGACGATTGTGGCGTCTCGCCTCATCGCATCCAACTCATCCCTTCCTATGAGGCCTCTTGTCGCCTTCGTGAGAGGCAGCGCAAGTACGACCACGTCAGATTCGCGGAGGAGCCTCATCAACCCTGCGCGCCCTCGGAGCAGCCTGACCCCCCTGTCTTTGGCTGGATGCCGCCCGAAGGCCAAGACGCTCATCCCGAACGGCTTGGCCAACTTCGCCGTCGACCTGCCTATCCCTCCGTACCCTACTATCCCAATGGTCTTGCCCCTGAAGAACGTCACCTGCCGCCCGAGCTCGTCCAGCCTTTTGTGCGCATAGGCTCCCGCCCTGAGCTGCCGGTCGAACCTGACTATGCTCTTGCCCGCCGCCAGCATCAGGCTAATCGCGAACTCGGCCACCTCCTCCGAGTAGCTCCCGGCGTTGCTGCAGATGACCACCTTCTTGTCGAGCAGGTCGAAGCGCATGCTGTTCACTCCCGCGTTCCCTGCCTGGAAGAAGCGCAGGCGCCGCATCTTCGAGACCTTCGCAGCGTCGAGCGCCCTGGGCCACCCGTGGGAGTAGACGCAGTCAATCAGGGGCAAGACCCGTGCCTGCTCCTCCTCGTCCATGTCATCCAGCCAGTAGATGTCTGCGTAGCGTTTGAGCGAATCGAACTCCTCCGGCCTGTTGGCGGTCTGCGCCACGAGGAGCTTGGCGCGCCTCTTGCCCATGAGCGTCCTTTTCCGCACAACATATTCAAATGATTCGATGAAGCGAGAGCGGACATGAAACGCCGGAGGATCAGTACGTGGACTGCCTCACCTTTGCTGCTGCTCTGCGTCGCCTTGTCGATCCTCGGGCTCGTCTACGCGCGATTGTCGAGCAACCCGGTGATCCAGGCCCTGACGGTGCTCATCTCAATGGCGGTCGTGTTCTTCGCGAGCCATCCCCTGGGCCACCTCCTCTCGGCCAGGGCATTCGGCGTCGGCACAGAGTACTTCTTCGTCGGCAGGAGCGACTTTCGCAAGCTTCCGTTGAAGGCCGTGAGCCTTGTCGGCGGCCTATTGCCGACGGTCGGGACCAAGCTGAAGAAGGACGAGCTCGCTCGGCTGCCGGCGCGAAGGAGGGCTTACGTCTTCGGGGCAGGGGTGATACTGAGCAACGCGCTCGTGGGAATAGAGCTCCTCTACGTCCTCGTCGCCGGCTTCAGCCTCCCCACGGCGCTGCTAGGCGCCGTGTTCTTCGTGGCGATGCTCGCGACGGAGCTGCTGTTCAGCACCAAGGTGGGCGACCTCGGCAAGATGCGGAACGAATTCAAGAGACAGATGCCGGACCGGGGCGTCGAGAGTCATCCTCCGTAGGAGTCTCCCTCCGCGTCCTCGGACTCCTCCCTGATGGAGACCTCGCCCGGCTCGATGCTGAGGGTCTTCAACTCCGCCTCGGCCTCCTTGAGGGAGATTGCTTTGTAGAAGTCGAGGTCGTAGAGGAGGCCGTGACCCTTCCACCCGTTTCCCAGCAGCTTCTTGCCGACTGCCGCGACCTTCGTAAGCCTCCTGCCGAGCTCTTGACCGCAAGAAGCCACCTCGCTCAGAAGCTCAAGGTCTACGGTCGCGCCTTCCAGCCCGTCAATCTCCCATGCCGGCTTGCCGAACAAGAAGACCGAAACGGTGACGAGGGCCTCGCCTTGACCTGGTTGGCTCATCGACCAAGAGGGATTCGTGCCTAATTAAACGCCAACCACTTCTTCCTCGACGGCGCCACGAGATTGAAATACGCCTTGCCCGTTCGCGCGCTACGATGACCGGCAGGGTCTGCTTGGTAACAGGCGCGAGTTCTGGCCTGGGGCGAGCGACGGCAGCCAGGTTGGCCTCAGCCGGAGCCAATGTCGTGATGGTTTCCCGGGACCGGGCCCGCGGGGAACTCGCCCGAAAAGAAATCGCATCACAAGGCCAAGACCAGTCGGTCGACTTGATGGTCGGCGACCTGTCCTCTCTCGCCTCCGTCAGAAGCTTGGCGGCCGATTTCGAGGCAAGATACTCCAGGCTCGACGTGCTGATAAACGACGCAGCCATCTACAGCAACACCCGCGCAGTCACGCCCGAGGGCTTCGAGCTGATGTTCGCAACAAACTACTTGGGGCCTTTCCTTCTCACCCG
>JBGPFY010000059.1:0-6208 GCA_041483615.1 Nitrososphaeria archaeon
CGCTCGTCTGAGAGGGAACGGTGAAACTCCCGTCATCGTTCTCAGAGATTCGTCCCTTCTCCGCGATTTTCATGCCTCTCGTCATCCGAGCGTCCGAGTTGTTTTGTGGCATCTTAATGCACACCATGTGTATAACACACACCGGTATTTATTGATTGTGTGTTATGTGTATACCTTATAAGGTCGGAGCAATAAGGATAACCCTTATAACCCACATAATGCGGAAAGGATTATGTGAAAACATGGGCAGAATAGACGTGATTCTACCAGAAGACCTTGAACAGAAGTTCAGGATGGAAGCAGGGCGGAGGTTAGGAGCCAAGCGAGGAGCGTTCACGGAAGCCGTGATAGACGCTCTGAAAGATTGGGCCGACCCCGACCTTGCTCAAGTCATCGTGGAGTATAAGGCGAAGCATGGAGGTAAGAAGAAATGACCGAGGAAGACGGAGGGGAAGAAATTGACGATGGAATACACTTCGGCGTTCATTGTTTATACTGCTACCACGAAATTGACCTTACTGCAACGAACTCTGACTACATAATACATAATGGTAAACATGCATTTGACCCCATACCATCATTTGAGATTACTTGTTGGAATTGTGATGCAAGCAACAAATATCATGACAGCGATGTAAAGCCGTTAGAAAATTGGAAGGACGCCGAGAAGGCACTCGATAGAAGAATAACGGCGCTGGAAAAGATAGTTAACTCACCACAGTTTAAGTCTGATGTAGCGAAGAGGTTATTGCGTCACGCTGACGCCAAGGCCAGAAGAGTAGAGAGGGCAAGAGAGAAGGCAGAACAACAAGGTAGGTGAGAACAACGAATCATTGGAATCTGGACGATAAGGGGTTCTACGATTGGGCAGTTGAGAAGGTAGCGAGCGACCTTCTCTTAGAACAGAAAGAGGAGTTTGCCGCGAACAATCCCTCCGATGAACTCAAGCAAATCTACTCTGTTCTCGATGAGCGAGTGATTCCAATCCTAACCAAGAACGGAATCCCAATCAGTAGAGAGGAGCTTCGAGCGATGTTCCTGTCTTGGTTCGTAAGACGAGCATCACCCGAAGTGAAACGCTCCGACAAATCACCCGAAGATGATAACATAACCCGCAGCGACAACCTTTATCCGTGCCTCGCGGATGCTTGAGGTGAATTTTCCTTGCCGGAGCCGATTCTCTACGAGACCGATGCTGGGTTCATCGTAATCCAAGGCGAGGAGGTCATTGTATCTGAGAGGGCGGACAAGGAGCACGGGAGAGACGAGAAGCTGCGGAAGGTCGCCGAGGGGGTCAAACGCAAGGGGATCTCACGGCTGAAGGTCTCGAGCATACCCGCGAAGGAGAAGATGGAGGAGTTCGGGATCGAGACCTCGATAATAACCGACGACGAACGCGACGACCTCGACTCCAGGAGGATTGCGATAATCGCCAAGGCGGGACTCGACGAAGCAGGGAGCGCGCTCGGGGCTGCGAGGGCGCGGGCGATCGCCGCGGCGGAGCAAGAGGTGAGCGAGGCCTCCTCGAAGGAGGACCTCCACCTCGTCAACGCGATCCAGGCCCTCGACGAGCTCGACCGGTTCCTCAACATCACCACTGAAAGGACGATGGAGTGGTATAGCCTCCACTTCCCAGAGCTCCAGGACATTCTCAAGGACAACCTCGCCCTCGCGAGGCTGATCATAGAGATAGGCAGGCGCGGCACATTCGACGAGGAGACGCTGGAGAAGCAGGGTTTCGGCGACAAAAAGGCCGAGGCGATAATGCTGGCTTCCGAGAAGTCGAAGGGAGGGACCATCTCCGAGAAGGACATGCGCCGCATCGTCGGCCTGGCTGAGCTTGCCGTCAAGACCGCCGCCGAGCGGGAGAAGCTGGCCGAGGCAGTTGACTCCACCATGAACAAGATAGCGCCCAACGTCACGCAGGTCGCCGGCGCGACGATAGGGGCGAGGCTGATCGCGAGGGCAGGGGGGCTCGAGAGGATGGCCAGGCTTCCCGCGAGCACCATCCAGGTGCTGGGCGCCGAGAAGGCGCTGTTCAGGGCAATCAGGACCGGCTCGAGGCCGCCGAAGCACGGCATCCTTTTCCAGCACGAGGCAGTGCACATGGCGCCGAAATGGCAGAGGGGCAAGATCGCGAGGACCCTCGCGAACAAGATCGCCATCGCCGCCCGCATCGACTTTTACCGCGGGACCAAGGCGGAGGAGCTGACAGGGCTGTTTGAGAAGAGGCTCAAAGAAATCAAGATAAAGTATAAGGAGCCACCGCCGCCGCGTCCGGACCAACGAAGGGAGTTCCGTCGCAATGACCAGCAACGTCCTCGTTATGGAAGGAAGGACGAGGGAAGGAGGACGGGAGGCGGGAAGGAGAGGCGCTTTTACAAGAAACCTCGTCCCGGGCAATAGGGTCTACGACGAAGAGCTACTAAAGATCCGGGGCAGCGAATACAGGACCTGGGACCCCTACCGGAGCAAGCTCGCCGGGGCCATCCTGAAAGGCGAACTAGACCCCGACATCATCAAGGTGGGCGACAGGGTCCTCTACCTGGGCGCATCGACCGGGACAACGGCCTCGCACGTCTCCGACATCGTCGGGAACGAGGGGCTGGTCGTCGGGGTGGAGATGTCCGCCCGCGTGGGGAGGGAGTTCCTCGAAAAGGTGGCGAAGGCCAGGGGGAACGTCATCCCTTTCATCTCGGACGCGAGGGAGACGGAGAAGTTCGGCGGGTTCGGGCAGATGGACGTGGTCTACTGCGACATCGCGCAGAGAGACCAGACCGAGATCGCGATAGCCAACGCGAGGAGGCACCTCAGGAAGGACGGGAGGCTCCTCCTGGTCGTGAAGGCCAGGAGCATCGACCAGCTCAAGGAGCCCAAGCTGGTCTTCAAGGAGGAGGCGCAGAAGCTGAGGGACGCGGGCTTCCTCGTGGAGAAGGTGATAGACCTCCGCCCCTTCGACAAGGACCACGCGATGATCTCGGCGACGAAGCGTGACTAGTCGAGCGTAGGGAAGACGGCTATCCTGTCCCAGGTCTTCCAGCTCTTGCGGGCGAACTCGGGCTGGGAGCTCTTGCTCCTCACCCACGACTCTAGGAAGGCTATCGTGTCTGGGTCGGAGGGGTAGCCCGACCCGAAATCGCCGTGGAGCTCCCTGAGCGCAGCCACCTGATTATCCCTTTCGACCTTCGCGATGATCGATGCAGCGGAGACAATCACATAGTTGACGTCGGCCTTATGCTCCGCGACAACCCGGGGTTTGCAAGAGAGTAAGGATGCGAGTTCGTTCGTCCACCTCGCGGGATTCGTATCGGGAGCATCAACGAATACTTCCTCGACTCCAAGTCCGTCAATCACCTTTGCCATGAGGATCGCTTCCAGATAGTTGAGTCGACGGTACTTCTTGCCCCTCCTTACATATGCGTCAATCTCGTGCGGAAAGGCAGTTGATAACCTCGACGTGAGGCAGAGGCCGATTATCTCGACGTAAAGCGCCTCGCGCTGATCGGGTGAGAGTGCCTTGGAGTCTTTCACCCCTAGCTCAGTGAGCTCTTTCAAAGACTCTTTTTCGATGGAAACTCCAGCTACAATGAGGGGGCCTACGACAGATCCTCACGGGGAGCGGACTTTCCGTCGCGCTCTCTCCCGGCCTCATCGACCCCCCCGACGAGCGTTATTTGACAATCACCCGCTTTGCCACCTCGATTCTCCGCCAATTAGAGTTTACTTTTCGACAAGACCGAGCCGAGTCAGTTCTGCAAGTCTCTTCGAAACTGACTTTTCGGTCCTTTCAACAATTCGAGCGATCTCGAATTGACGTCTTGGATGTTTGAGCGCTTTGAGGATTTTGGACTTCTCGCTCGAAATTATCAAGTTCTGCTGATCTTTCTTGGTCCAGTAATACGAGCTTCTCACTTTGAACATCTCGACTTTATTGTCCCGGCGTAATCTGGTCAATGCTTGATTCACTCTCGATTCACCTCGACCTAATAGGGTGGCAATTTCGCGGGTAGTCAAGGGCGACAAAAGAGCCTTCAAAATTCGGGGACCGAAAGAAAGTCGCTTGTAATGATACTGTTTGTAGGAAGAGAGCATCGCCACAAATTTTGCGTGCTTTTTCGAATGCAGTTCGCTAATACCAAGGTTCCACAACCTCTCCAAGTTATCTCGGCCTGAGATGGTATAGCTTCTTTCTGAAGCCTCGTATCTAAACTTCACGCCGAAGTGGCGCAGAATACGTTCGAGAAGACCGAATCTCTTGCCTTGCGCGATTCTGAGGACTCTCGAATGATGACCGATGGTTTCCTTGATATTGCCCTCTCCGGCGAAAAACCCCTGAAGTATTCCTTGATAATTCGATGAGGAGGCGCATATCGCCCGTGACGTTTTTCTCCAGTGTGCCACCAATTCAACCCCGGAAACTCGATAGATGTAGTACGGCACATTAGCTCGCCAATCGATGTAGGTCCGATAAACCGCACCTGAGACCGGCCTCATGTAGGACGCGCCAAGCGAAGGCCGGTATACATAGACTCGCGGACGGTTGAAAAGCCGAAAATGCTTTGAAAGCGCATGATGAAAGAAACCTATCAATTTCGAATCATTGTTGGTGAACGTGACCTCACGAGAAGTCTTGTGGTCACCTTCTGCGAGCCAAAGTCCTACAATCTGCGCAAGGTCCTTTTCTGAGGTCTTCGTGGATTCAAATGGCGGGCCGATATTTTAGCATCGATATTGAACGCAGCAATAGACTTGATTCCAACCGAGGTCCACGCCGCCGACAAGCATCCCTCATCACCCATCTTCAGCCCAGACTTAAGGCAATCTGCGAGGGCAGCTGCTGCGAAATGGTCTCCCTGTTGTGGAGAGTCAGCTCGACGAGGGTGCTGTTGGGCTGTCGCGATATCTCGGTCATGAGCGGGTCCTTCATGCTCTCGTGGAGGACGATGAGCATCGGCTTGCCCGTTGCCAGGCACGCCCTGACCCCCTTTCTGAACTCGGGGCTCGTCAGCTCCATCGGGCCGACCTCGTCGATGACGATGAAGTCGGCCACCTCGGCTGCGCGAAAGAGGGAGCTTGCCCCCAGCGTCGAGAGGTTTGTGATGTTCACGCGGTATCTCCCCACCCTGGGACCTAGGCCGCTCACGGACGCGAGCTCGACCTCGTTCCCGCTGAGGAGGTCGGTAAGCCTGAACCCGATGCGCTCCCTCCCTTTCCTGACCTCCTTGGTCAGGCATCCTCCGACGCCATGGCCCCTCGACCTCACGGAGAAGATCACCTTGGCGATCAGCGTGGACTTGCCGATCCCCGGAGGGCCTGTGACCAGCCAAATCCGTGTTGGGGAGGACGACAACTTCGGGTCGAGCCTTCCTGACTCGGCTTAAATGCTTCACCGGCGGCTCCCGGCTCCGTGACCACAAGGCTCGCCCTCACGCGCGAAGGCTCCACCGACCTTTTCGTCCCTGCGGAGAGCCTGGGGGCGAAGGAGCCCAAGACCTTCCCAGCGTTCTTCAACACTGCCGGGAGGGTCAACCGGGACGTATCGGTCGCGGTCGCAATGGCAACGAGGCCAGCGACGTTCCTCGACGCGCTCGCGGGAATAGGGGCGCGGGGGGTGCGCGTTGCAAGGGAGGCATCCAAGACCGTGGCGGTGACGATGGTCGAGTTCAACGAGACCTCCGCCGCGATAGCGAGGAAGAACGCGAGGAGGAACAGGGTCGAGTCGAGGTGCGCGGTCGTCCATGAAGAGTCGAACGCCTACCTCCACTCCAGGTTCGGGAGGCTCGAAAGGTTCGACGCGGTGGACGTAGACCCGTTCGGGACGCCCGCCCCCTACGTCCAGGGGGCGCTGACCGCGGCCACCGATGGAGGCGTAGTCTCGATAACTGCAACCGACACCGCGACGCTTTGCGGGGTCTACCCCTCCGTCGCATTTAGGAGGTATGGCGCCCACGTGCCCAAGAGCGAGTTCGCCCACGAGGCGGCGGTCCGAGTCCTACTCGGGTTCTGCGCGCGGGTCGGGGGTGCAATAGACACGGGCATCGAACCCGTCGCCGCCCATGCCACTCTCCACTACCTCCGCGTGTACTTCGGGGTCGCACGGGGAGCGGCCAGGTCTGATCGCTGCCTCAAGGACGTAGGCTACGTCTCATCGTGCGGCGCATGCCACGAGAACGCTGTGACCGCGAGCCACGGCCGGTCGTGTCCAAAG
>JBGPFY010000060.1:0-6039 GCA_041483615.1 Nitrososphaeria archaeon
CGTTCTTCAGTTTCGTGACAAAACTTAGTGGCAAGGAATCTATCGACCCTTACCAAAGGGCGCACTTCGTCGTGATATAATAAGGGTTTCGAAAGCTGGAACCGGAACGGGGCAACGACGGTCAGTTCAGGCCTGCCGTCTCTTCGGCGGCGCTTCCGCCACCTTGAGCTGCTTCTCGACCTCCTGGATGTCCTTGACTGAGTCGATCAGCGACCAAAAGCCCCGGTAGGGATAGGCCATTATCTGACCCGAACCAACGAGCTTCGGGAAGGTCTCCCTCTCGATATCCCCTTTCTCAGGAAGGCTGTCCAGGATCCTTCTCGCGTTGGCGAGGTAGACCCCTCCGTTTATCCAGACGTCGGCGAACTGAGGTTTCTCCTCGAACCTCTTGACGCGGTTCTGCTTGTCGATGTGGACTATCCCGAACCTGGACTTGTAAGGGACGAGGAGGATGGTGACTGTAGGGTCGCTCGCCGCCGAGGAGTGCGCCTCGACCATCGCCCCGAGGGGAAGGTCCGTGACGATGTCTCCGTTTATCATGACGACGTTCTCATCGCCCAAGTCCTCGCCCTCCAACGCCTTGCGGAAGGCCCCTCCTGTCCCGAGCGGCGTCTCCTCGACGCTGTACTCGATGCGCACGCCGTGGTAGCTGCTCCCGAAATGCTCCTTGAGCCTGGACCACTTGTATCCGCACAAGAACGTAGCCTCCTCCAGCTTGATGTTCTTGATCATCCAGTCGAGCTGCCACTCCGCGATGGGCTTGCCATTGACGACCACCAGCGGTTTGGGCTTGTCGTCGGTGAGCGGTCTGAGCCTCAGACCCTGCCCGCCCGCTAGAATCAGGGCCTTCAAGGAGGGACTCTTGGGCCCGCCCCGGCGACGATATTTAGCTCTTCATGGGCGTCGGAGGGCCAAGGCGCCTCTAGTCGAGGATGAAACGGGCGAGTTCCGGCCTGCCCCTCGTCGAGACGTAGACTCCTGGCAGGTGGTTCTCCCGCATCTTCTCGACGACCATCTTGGACTCCTTGATCAGCCTCGCCTCTCCTCCCTCCTTGGCGAGCCGGTCCGCGACGTCTGGGATCTTCCACCCGAAGCGCGCCCTGCAGGCGTCGATGTCCTCCTTGTCCCGGAAGGGGAAGACGTTGAGCAGGACGTTCGCCCTCAGTCCCTTCCCGTCGAGGAGGCGCAGGTGCTCTGGGAATGTGACGGAGACATCGGAGGTGGGAGGCTGGGCGAGTAGGCAGTCTGCCCCGCTCTCTAGGCGAGACGACGCTATCGCCGCGCCCTTCTTCGTCTCCAGCGCTGCCACGTTGACAGGGGCGAGGATTGTCGCGCTGACGTTCGCCCTGTCGGCGAGCGCCCTCATCTCCTTGATCGCCTCGGAGAGCGATGGGTAGTCGTACACGTTCACAGAGCCTTCTCCCTCGTTGTATTTGTCTCCCCAGACGAGCATCACGGAGTCGAGGCCGTACGAGAGGGCGGTGAGGAAGAGCGTTCTCACTCCCGAGCGGTTGGCGTCTCTCACCGCGATGACCGGGACCACCTCGATGTCGAGCTCCTGCTTCAACACGGCGGCGGTGTAGACGCTCGAGAGCTTCAGCCTCCCGAGGTCTTTCATGTCGGCGACCACCAGGCAGTCGGCGAGGTTCTCGACCTTCCTCACCCTCGAAATTATGTCCTGGGTCTTCTGCCTCAGCCCTAGGAGCGGCTCCTTGGCAGTCTCCGCGCTGAAGTTCGGCGGGAAGATTTCGACGACCGTGGTGAAGATCCCCCTCTTCAGCCGCTCCGCTAACCTCAATTTACTCTATCACTTTCTGGCGGTAGGACTGCGTGCCGGAGGCGATGGAAGCCTCGGCGCGGCCGAGCTCCAGCGTCAGGTACGAGAGGTGCCTGCGGCTCAGCCCGAGGGTGTCCGCTTCGTCGTTCAGTGTCTGGAAGAGGCGTTCGGCAGACTTGGAGCGATACCTCTTCTTGGCCGCATGGTCGTACGTGTAGTAGGTCACTACGATCTCCTTCGTCTCCCTGCTGACAGAGACGAGGAAGTAGCCGCCGGGGTCGTACTCCTTCGCCGTCAGGTGTGAGGCGGAGGCCTCCTCCGCCTCCCCGAAGCAGGCGTCATCCCTGGCAAGGGTGAGCACTACGTTCTTCTCGTACGCTACCTCGCGGTTCAGGTTCCGCTGGCCGCAGTGCGGGTGGACGAACTGGATCCGGTCCTTCCCGAGCCTCGCCTCCGCAAACGCGATGAGGCGCCTTGTCTCGTCCACGGTCTCGACCCTCATGCTCTGACTGTCGGTGCAGCCGAGCCCTATCTTCTGGTCGTAGCTTTTCTTCCCGGCCTCTTCGAAGAGCTTCGGGTAGTGATAGAAGTCAAGCGAGATCGTGTCGACCTTCATCTTCGTGAGCAGCGAGGAGAAGATTCTGACCGCGTCTCCGCAGGCGTGAACGACGATGGGGACCTTAGCGACAGCCGCTACCTCCTCGTAGAGGTCCAATATGTAGTCCGGCGTCGAGGACTCCGCCGCGATGGTCGGCGAGTCCAGCTGGAGCCACGAGACCGCTTTGGACTTTTGTAGGTCCTCTATCTCTGGGATGATGATCCTCTTGTTGATCTCCCGCGCGAGCTCCCTGGTGTCGGCGTAACTGCTGGTGTTGATCTTCGCGAAGCGGGCGAGGGTATAGGCGTCGGTGATCGGCTCCTTCAGCTCGTAGTGCGACGGGAGGACGCTCCTCGCGTGGAGGACGTCCGCGAGTCGGATGGAACCGGTCCTCTCAATCTTGCCGTTGACGTAGGCGTCAGCTCCCTGCCATGTGACCCCCTTGACGAACTTGGGTTCCAAGAAGAGAGAGTAGAGGTCACCCCTGGACTGACCCGTTGAGGGCACGTCCACCCCCGCAGAGGTGAAGTCTTTGAGGGCCTCCTCCATCGACCATAGGTAGGGATCCACCACCTCTCCGCCAAGGCCGTGCCTCGAGATCGTGTAGTAGTACTCCACGTCTTCGGCCCGAGGGAAGGCTGGATAGCTCCCAATCGTCGTGACCCGGGGGATCAACCTGACTTCCGCCTCGCGAGCTCGGCGCCACCGACAACGAGGTCGAGCATCTTCTGCGCGATTTCAGGACGCCTGGTGCGAAGGCCGCAGTCCGGGTTGACGTAGAGGTTCTCCGGCGGAAGGTCGGTCGCCTTCGCCGAGTACAGGACACGGTCCCTCACCACCTCGACGCTCGGCAGGGCGTCGGTGTGGATGTGGATGACTCCGACGCCGAGCTCCTTCGTGTAGCCATATTCCTTGAAGAGCTTCAGGTCCTCGAACCCGACCCTCGACTTGGCGTCGAGTCCTTTCTCGAAGGTGTCGCGGTTGCCGTATTCGAGCGAGAAACGCTCGCACTTCTTCATCTCCAAGATGTGGGGGAAGAGTATGCCGTAGCCCAGGCTCGGAGGGAAGCAGCTGTGGACGCTGAAGGTGGCGTCGAGCCCCTTAGTGGTCTCGTTGAACGACTCCGCGACGAGCTTGATGTCGTCCTCTGACTGGTACTGGGTCGCAGCCGGGATGTCTATCTGGACCTCCCCGACACCTTTCTCGATCAGCTCGCGGATGACCGTGCGGATTATCTTGGCGAGCTCGAGGGTGAACTCGCGCCTGGCGTTGAAGCTCCTCTTGGCGGGAGGCAGCTTCGTTTCATTGGCCCACCTGCCGGTGTAATAGTTGTTGTCGGACCATGCCATTATCGTGATCGCGTCGGTCACTGGCACCTTGACCTTGCGATCGGAGTGCTCCTTCGTGAAGAGCAGCTCGTCGAGGTGGTAGTTCTCTTTGAACTCGGGAGGGGACCGTATCGAGGCCATCCTCCAGTACTTGTTGTCGAAGCTCCGGACCCTGCCGACGAATTCGAATCCTGCGATGTTGGAGACCGGCGTCTCATACATCTCCGTCCTTGCCTGCTCCCCGCTCCATACGAGGTCGAGCCCCGGCCCGCTCGCGAGTCCCTGCCCAGCGGTCTCGCACATCCTGATCGCGTAGAGGAGCGAGAAGTCGACGATGGTCTTCTTCTCCTCGTCGGTGAAAGCGTAGCGCTTCGAGAGGAGCCTGTAGAGGTCGCCCCTGCCATCGACCTTGAGGCGGTCTCCCCACTGTCTGGCGACCTCGAGGTCGTCGTCCGTGAGCGCCATCTGCCTGAAGGGCTTGGTCCTCCACGCGAACTTCGGGAGGCTGCCTATCTCCTGCGTAGGAAATGCCTTCGTCATTTGGAGTTCCTCCTTGTGGATGCCGCGGCTTTTGGCGACCCGCGCTCCCCGCTCAGTCTGCCCCTGAGTCGCCCTAGGAGCTCGAGCTTCTCATCGGCGCTGACACGGGGGACATATCGGAGGTCAGCCGATGGCGAGAGCGTCAGCCTCTTCGTGCCGGTCCGATCGACGACCCCCTCGATGCGGGAGGCGAGCGACACGACGTCCTCTAGGTATGTGGTGCGCGAGTCGACTATGCCAGCGATGATCCCTTTGCCTGTACCCGAGAGCGAGGAGTCGTCGGTCTGTGTCAGGTCCAAGCCGATGTCGTCGGTAGGGATAACATCGAAAAGGTCGGGAAGGTAGGGCGACGCGTCCCCGAAGAACGGATAGAAGCCGCTCCTCAAGGAGACTCCCTTCAAGGCGTTCCTGATTGCCTCACCGAGCTGCTTGAGCCCAGCGCGGGTGAAGGGCTTCTGCTTCAGCCTGTAGACCAAACTTGGAGCAGAGAACTGGACGTACTTCACTCCCTCTCTCGACAGCGTCCGCAACTCGCCCCTAATCGCGTCAGCGTAGGCGAAGAGCAGCTTCTCCTTGTTGCCGTAGTGGCGGTCCTCTGCCAGCTCCGCGAATGTGAGCGGGTCTGGAAGTATTATCTTCAACGAGGAGCCGCTGTTGACGAACCTCCTTTCGATGGCCCCAGAAAGGACCTTGCCGTGGCTCGAGATTGCCCCCTTTACGACCGGGGTGTAGAAGAAAGTGTTAGTGTTGAACCACCTGACCATGGGCCCCGGCTCAAGCCCCTCGAATCCGGCGCTTATCGGGCGGAAGAGGTCTTGCCATGCGAGCGTGATCTGCCCGTCGGTGATGTACTCAACGCCCACGTGCTTCTGGAGCTCGACAAGTGAGTCGCAGTCCTTCTCGAAGCTCGAATTCAATGCGGCCTCGTTGATCCTGTTCCTCTCCCAATCTTGCGTGGCCTGGATGGTCTTCTCGTTCCTCGCGTGAAGACCGCTCAGCGAAACCTGGTACTCGGTCAACTCCATGCGCACCCAGAAACGCGGAGTAAAAGCTTCTCCAAGACGTCCAGCGCGTTATTCATATCTTATAAGATATTCTGCCGTGATTATTCCTTCGCTCATTATTGTCGGTCCGGGTGGGGAAGGGTAGCGGCGAAGTGTCGCTGCTACTTGCGCGGCTTCGCCGCAATTATCTGCGGGACCGGCGCCAGTACTTCCACCGCCGGGGCAGGAGACTTTTTGGAGAGGGTGGACAACATGACCTCAAAATCCTCGAACTCGAGCTCCTCGCAGTCGCACATGATATGGAGACGGGAGACTTCGCGATATATACGGATTTCGCGTCCTCAGCCTTGACTCGTCGATTGCTCAAGGGCAATCACGAGGGCCTGCGTCCCGACTTCCCCGAGGCCTTTCTCCTCCAGCTGTTTGTAGAGCTGGTGGACGAGCGCCGTGGCCGGCAAGGGGGCATCGAGGTCGTTCGCGGTCTCGAGCACATAGCGCAGGTCCTTTTGGAGGAGCTTCACCTTGAAGCCCGGCGCGAAATCTCGCCTGGCTATCCTCGGCCCCAGGTTCACCAAGCTCCAGGACGAGGCCGCCCCCGCCGATAGCGAGTCTATGAGACGGTCCACGTCGAGGCCGGCCCTCCTCGCGAAGTTGAGGCACTCGCTGACGCCAATCATGTTGCAGGCGACCAGTATCTGGTTGGCCAGCTTCGTGAGCTGTCCTGCACCTGTCGGGCCCATATACACGACCTTCTTCCCCAGCGCCTGGAGGATGGGTAGGCAGGTCTCGAAG
>JBGPFY010000061.1:0-6021 GCA_041483615.1 Nitrososphaeria archaeon
CACCCAAATCGTCCCGTGTAGCCCCGTCCGCGGTTATACGTTTGGCCAGACGCTCAAGGTCGCCGACCAGATTCTGCGCAGCGGAGAGCATCAGTACGTACCCGATATCGCGTGCAGGGGCAGCCAGTCTCCCTTCGCGAGTCTCAATCTTTCCACGACCACATCTTCTTCGACGTAAAGTGCCCGACTGGAAGGCCGGACAAGCTTCATGTGGTCACGAAGTATCCGAATCGTTACCTAGTCGCCCCTCCCTTCGCATATGTTTATCAGCCCCTGAGAGCCGTTTTGTGACATGGAATCCCTGGAGAAGCTGGTCATAGTCGGTTCGGGGCCAGCGGGATTGACCGCGGCGATATACGGCGCAAGGGCCAACTTGAACCCGGTCGTCTACATGGGAAGCGTCCCCTTCGGACAGCTGATGCTGACCAGCGAAGTCGAGAACTTTCCTGGGTTCCCTGACCCCGTCCTGGGGCCAGACCTCATGGACCGGATGAGGGGACAGGCGCAACGGCTGGGCGCGAGGCTGATCCAGGAGGACATCGATAAGGTCGAGTTTGGCAGGTATCCTTTCGAGCTCCAGACGTCTGGCGGGACCACCGTGCGCGCGCTCTCGGTGATAGTCGCAACCGGGGCGACCCCCAGGCGCTTGAACCTCCCCTCCGAGTCGAGGCTCCAGGGCAGGGGCGTCTCCAACTGCGCGGTCTGCGACGGCTTCTTCTTCAAGGGCAAGAAGGTGGCGGTCGTAGGTGGAGGAGACACGGCTATGGAGGAGGCCACTTTTCTCACGAATCTCGTCTCGTCCATCCAGGTCATACACAGGAAGGACGAGCTCAGGGCGAGCGCCGCCTTGCGGGACGAGGCGATGGCTGACCCGAAGATCAAGTTCAACTGGAACGCGGTCGTCACCGAAATCCTCGGGAACGGAAAGGTCGAGGGAGTCGCGATAAAGGACCTGAAGACGGGGAAAGAGAGCAAGCTCGATGTGGACGGGGTCTTCGTCGCGATAGGATACGAGCCCAACACCAGTCTCTTCGAAGGCAAGCTGGAGCTCGAGCCCAACGGCTACATCAAGGTCAAGAACGAGACGGAGACGAGCGTGCCTGGGGTATTTGCCGCCGGCGATGTGAGGGACTTCCGCTACAGGCAGGCGGTCACGGCTGCCGCCGACGGCTGCAAGGCGGTCCTCGACGCCGACAAGTTCATCCGGGAGCACGGGAGGCAGATGACAGCTTGATGCCTGAAGCGACGGCGCAGCGTCCGTGGACCGCCCACTGACGTAAAGTTCTCTACTCTCAGAATCGCCTATACCCTTTATAATATGGCGGAGCCTTCGAGAGAATCAACTGGCGCATCCGATTGTCACAAGACAAAACCGACATCAGGAAGCAGGTGAACGCGAGCAGGGGCCCGCAAAAGAACCTCGAGCTCCTCATCCCCGGCCTGAGTAACTATAGGAAGCTCGACGACCTCCGCGTGGCAGACGACATGCTGAGGAACCAGGTCGCCGACAAGCTGCTCACCGCCAAGTCGAACCTCGAGGGGGTGAGGAAGCAGATGTCGTCGTCAGGGGATTTCACCAACCTGACGAACATCGGGTCGCTCATCTTCCAGCTGCAGCAGATAGCAGGCGAAGTCAGGCACGCGGAGCAGGGGTACTCGGGTTGGGTCGCGAGCATAACCATCGACCAAAACCGGCTCAACCAGCTCTACGACAACGACTACGACTTTGTGAGCTCGGCCTTCGCGCTTGTGACCGCGACCTCGCCTCCGAACCTCTCATACGACCCGGCCAACGCCGCGTCGATAATGGCCCCGTTGTCCAGGGTGAACGCAGCGGTCTCAGACTTCAAGCAAAAGTGGGCCGTGAGGATGGAGGCGGTCAAGGGCGTGTTGGTCAAGCAGTGAGCTATTAGGAGAGAATTGACGATGATCGGCCTATTCTGGAAGAGACCCGGCGGAGGCGGGAGCGGCAACAACCCGATTCCCGCTGCGGGAGGGAGCGTACTCGGCTCCACCACGGTGAACTGGGAGGACCAGTACAAGCAGGACAACGTCATGTGGAAGGTCCCCCGGAACATCCGGCTCAACGACAACATCGTCGTCAGGGAGGACGAGATTGCTGTCTTCTACAGGGACGGAAAGGTCCTGAGTTACTTCGACCAGCCGAACAGGTACGCCCTGACCGACTTCAACGCCCCAATCGTGGGAAACCTGCTGAAGTTCTTCACGGGGGTCGTGCAACAGGCCGAGGTCTTCTACCTCCAGAAGAGGTTCATGGACGGCAAGTTCGGGAGCAGCCAGCCCTACCAGTTCACCGACCCGACCTTCGGGATTGTCAATCTCAGGGTGTTCGGCGAGTACAGGTGGCGTGTTTCATCCCCTGAGAACTTCATCAACCAGTTCGTGGGCACATTCAACGATGAGACATCGGACGGAGTAGAGTCAAGGCTGAAGGAGCAGATGGTGATCCTTGTCTACAACGCGATTGGCAAGATGAAGAGCCAGGGCCTCAAGGTGACCGACCTCGCGGCGAACCTCACCAACATCGAGCAGGTAGTGCTCTCGACCAGCCCTGACAACATCGGCCTGTATGGAATCGAGATCAACAAGGTGTCGGGGCTCACTATAAGCCTCCCGGAGGAGGTGCAGAAGGCCATCGACACCAGGTCGCAGATGCAGGTCCTCGGAGTCAACTACCTCCAATACCAAGCCGGGCAGGCGATGACGGACGCTGCGAAGAATCCGTCGGGCGTCGCAGGAGTGGGTGCGGGTCTCGGCGTGGGCCTTGGCGCAGGCGTCGGGGTCGGGTCAGCCTTCGGGCAGGCGATGATGGGCGGGATGAGCCAATCTCCCACCCGCTCGTGCTCCAACTGCGGCTCGATTATCCCGGTGAGCACCGCCTTCTGCCCCAATTGCGGAGCTGCGCAAGCCGCACCTCAGCAGCAACAGCCTCAGCAATCCCAGCAGCAGACAGCGGCCAAGCCCAAGTTCTGCCCCAACTGCGGCAGCGGCATCTCAGGCCAGCCCAAGTTCTGCCCCAACTGCGGCACACAGCTCTGATTCGGTGGCATCACGGCATGTTTTGCATGAAGTGCGGCGCGCAGCTACCCGACGACGCCGTCTTCTGCATGAAGTGCGGCGCTAGCCAGACCCAAGGCGCGGCGCCTTTCCGGACGACGTACTCCAACGCGAGTGACGGCTCGTCCACCCAGCAGGTCCTCGCACCCTCGGGCGTGACGTCCCTGAAGTGCCCCAACTGCGGCGCGCCAATCGCCCCGAAGTTCGGCGAGATGGTAATCACGTGCGAATACTGCGGTTCCGGCGTCACCCTCGGGAACGAGGGGTGGAGGAGCATACAGAAGCAGACGATGCTTCCGCTCAAGCTGCCCGACGAGCAAGCGATCATGCAGAGGATTCACGAGGTAATGGACAAGGGCTTCATGCACCGACACCTCCAGGAAAGCTCGACCCTCGAGGAGGTCAGGCTGACGATCGTCCCATACTGGGTGATACCAGCCTCTGCTAGGACCAGCATATTAGCGACCGATATGGCCGTGGAGGTCGGTTCGATCGCGACCACCGCAGCCCTCATCGGCGTGATGGGCGCCTCGATGGGAGGCGACAGGCGAGGAGGCGGCGGGTTCGCGGGGCCCCTCCTCACTGGCGCCATCCTCGGGTCCACGATGGGAGGGGGGAACCGTGGAGGTTCGACCAAGACCTACCAAATGGACGAGAACTACAACTTCCCCGTGGTCGCCATCAAGGCGCTGAGCGACTACCAGCCGAAGAACTACCAGTTCCATCTCGAAGAGAGGGCGCTCTTCGACGTAAGCAAGGTCCCGAAGGGCGTAAAGGTCCTGAACGGGGACGTCGGGGAAGACGTCGCCAGCTACCAGGCGAAGACGCTCGTCGACCAACTCCAATCGGACAAGGCCCACGCGAAGTACCACATGATCCAAAAGATGCAGACCGACATCGACGTCGCCGAGGGAGAGCTCCTTCACGCCCCTATCTGGTTCGCGAGGTACGACCACAAAGGGGGGAAGATCGTCTTGATATTCGACGCCAACTCCGGAGAGCCGATCAACACAATAGGACTCTAGCCGGGTGCCGCCCTGCTCCGGCGACCTTGCCTCTCCTGTGCATCCTGAACACGACCAACCTTTCGTAGAAGAGCCTCCTCTCGGCCGCCTGCTCCACTGCCAGGCCGAGACCTCTGCACCGCGAGACAAAGGAATCCAGGTCGCCATCGTCTGACAGCAAGACCAACACGCTCCCATCTTCCTTCAACACGCGCAGCGCCTCCTCGAGGAACGAGAGCGGCACTTCTATTCCCGCTCGACCGCCGTCGACTGCCCCGTCCTCGACTCGCTCCGAGGGCAGGTATGGCGGGTTGAAGAAGACAAGGTCGAAAGCCCCGTCCCTGAAGCATCGGGCCTTGTCAGCCAGGACCAAGTCTGTCCGCGGGGCGCGGGCGAGCCTCGCCTCCTCTATGCCGATGACGTCGGTCCCCACCGCGAGCGGGAACCTTTCAGACACGCCCTCGAGCGCCGCGCCGCTCCCAAAGCCTATCTCCAGGCACGATCCTCCCGTGAACTGCGCCAGGGTTTCCCTCAGAAGGCGGGTGTCCTCCGCGGGGAGGTACCGGGGTGGTCCTACGCGAGGCCCCATGTCGGCTGGCACCGGCCGCAGGTCTGCAGCGAGGCTACTCCTGGAGCTCGCGGTTCGTCATCGTCTTGTACTCGTCCGGCGTCAGGATCTGCGTGACGTTCTGCGTCTGGTAGAAGTACGCCGGGGCGCCGTCCGGGCCGCTCGCCGGCCGTCCGTCAGGACCGAGCATCCTGAACACCTTGACCATGACCGGTTTGACTCCCAGGACGGTGCCGTCGTCCAGGGAGTAGTAGCAGTATCTCTCTTGGAGGGGCTTGAATCCCACGAGCTTCCCCTTCGGTTGTCCTCCTTCTGGTGTCATAGGCCTGGGGGAGGATTGGCGACAATAAAAGGGATGGTGGCTCCTCAGAGCCTCTTGATGAGCTTCGCCGCCCCCGAGCTGAACTGCGCCGCCTTCTTGGGGGCCTCGGCCAACTCCTCCGGGAGGCCTAGCTCCAGCGCCGCCGCCCTGAGGATCGCCTTGCGCTCCCCGCCCCTGATCTTGTAGTCGAACGGCAGCCTGTCGGCGAACGACGCGATCCTCTCGTCCGCAAAGGGGAACCTTACTTCCGCCCAGGCCGAGCAGGCGGCCTCGTCCCTCACGAAGCCCCTGTCCGCGCAAGCCATCGCATCTTCTCTCATCATCCGCTCGGCCGCCGCAGGCCCTTCCTCCTGTGCCTCGAGGGCGTACTTCCTGTAACCCCCGAAGAGCTCGTCGGCGAGCTGGCCGAGCAGGATCAGCCGGGCCTTCTCCCTCTCCGCGAGCTGGCTCGTGGTCGCGTAGATGCACCACAGGGCCTTGTCCATCGCGGTCGCCTCCCCGGGCGGCATCTCGGCCTCTCTGGCCAGCTTGGCGACCGCTTCCTCGTCGAGGACCGCAGCCTCGAGCCTCAATCCGAGCAGGGCCGCGGCCTTGCTTGTCTGAGTCTCGTCCCTCGAGCCTGGGGCGAATGCCGAGCAGAGGACTACGTCGGCGTGCCTCGAAGCCAGCAGGGCGAGGAGCGAGCTGTCGAGCCCCCCCGAGAACGATACCGCGACCCGCCCTTGCCCCCGGACTCGCCTCTCGACCGAATCCTCCAGGAGCGACGCGAGCTTGCTCGCGGCCTCGTCGAACGCCAAGCCGCCACGAGCCCCCTCCCGCTCTCGCGTCATCCTCCTTGCCCGTCCCTTCTCGTACAGCGTCCCTGGCGGCAGAAGCTGAGCACCACCTTGAATCAGCCTATAGTCGCTCGTGAGCGAACCCGCCTCTCTCCCTGCGCGCACCACCCAGAGGCCCCTCGTCCCGAGGTGGTCCCTCGTCCCGTAAAGCCCGGCCGCCCCCTTCCCAAGAAGGGAGAACTCGCCCTGTCCGAGCGTCCCTTCCCCTCGACC
>JBGPFY010000062.1:0-5970 GCA_041483615.1 Nitrososphaeria archaeon
GAAGTGCCGACCTCCCGAAAACCGCCGTCCGACAAAAGAGGAGGCCGCCGCCTGCCAGCCATACCTTGAAAGGCAGCTAGAGCTAGTGCGCCCAAACGTCCTGGTCCTCTTGGGGGACAGCGCCTTGAAGGGCTTCTTGCCGGAGGAGACGCTGGCGACGGCCCACGGGAGGCTGTTCACGCAGGGAGGCCTCGCCCTCTTCCCCACGTATCACCCCGCGGCGATGATCTACAATTTGGCCCTCGAGAAGGTGACAGCGGATGATTTTAGGGCTCTTGGAAAAGTGCTCGAAGTCCAGGCAAGGAAGGCCTGACTGACCGCAGACGGACTAGTCCTTCTTGTTTCTAGTCAGCAGGAAGGCGGCTGCCAGGAGCAGAATGAGCCCTATTCCCAGCCCGGCGACGGTGTTCCGCTTGCCCACCTCATACAAGGCCAAGGGAGAGGCGAGGAGGATGACCGTCACCAAGAGGTTCTTGGGGTTGGCTCCTTCTAGCCTGACGGACGGGAGAATCAGGAAGCTCAAGAACACGAGGAGGGCTGGGAATACGAGCGGATATCTTCCGTCGAGCACGTTGAAAAGCGTGGTTCCAAAGTCGAAACCAGCCGCGTACCAGGCCGTCACGAACGCCAGCACGATTGAGACCACGGCGACCGATTGGAGCCTCCTGCTCAGCGCGACCAGCGCGTTCTTCCTCGTATCGGGGGCCTCCAGATTGAAGTCGATCACCGCCGCGAGAGAGACCGCCGCGAAACCTGCGAGGAAGATGTAGGGGCTCTGCGAGACCTCGAGGTACACCAGTTGCGGGAGGATTGCCGAGAACCCCGTCCCGAACCAAAGATACAGGGCGTAGACGAAGTTCAGGATGAAAGGCGTCGCGTACAGGAAGAGAGCGATGTCTCCGTTCCTGTCCGCCACTGTCCCGCTCAAGGATGTCCCGCGCGCCCAAGACCGGGTTAAAACTCTTCTCTTGCGCGGAACGGAATCCTGCGGACCATGCGCTATCCCAGCTTCCTGCCGAATATCAGGTAGGCCGTATGCGCCACCATGAACATCGACGGCCTGGTCATCCCCGGCCTCGCCTCGATGTTCCTGGCGATCAGCTCGAGGGTCTCCGTCGCCACGAACCCCTCGTTGTTCAGCGTCTCCACGAGCCTCTCTGCCTGGTTCATCGTCGGGCAAATCCCCGCGATCATGGCCGACGGAGCCAACGCTTCCTTTACCGGCTTCACGAGCTCCCAAGGGTCTCCCATGTCGAGGAGGGCCGCGTCGAGCTCCCTTTCCTCCACTCCGAGCTTGGCATCTTTGGTCTTGAGGGTCACGTGTTTCGAGAGGCCAAAGCGCTCAAGGTTCCTCCTCGCCCCCGTCTGGAACTCCTCGTTGATGTCGTAGCTGTAGACATGGCCTTCGGGCGCCACCATATACGCGAGCGCGGCGGTCGCCGACCCGCTGCCGGTCCCCGCCTCGAAGACCCTGCTTCCTGAATGGATTCCACACTTCACGATTATCATCGCGATGTCCTTGGGATAGATCACCTGGGTCTTCCTCGAGAACTTCATCACGATGTCTTCGAGCGTGGGCTTCAATATGACCAGGCCGTCGTTCATGGTCGTGTTGACCCTGATGCCGTAGTCCTTCCCCACGAGGGCGGCGCAGTCGAGTATCCCGAGGTGCGTGTGGAGCTTCGGCGTCTCCGAGGGGCGGACCAGCCATTTCCTCCTCTTGTCCCTGTAGACGAGGATGAACGAGTCTGCCTGAATCTTCTCCATGTTTCTTCTGGGCGGCCCACCGTTAACGTTTATATTGGTTCTTGCGCCAAATCCGGACACTGGCATGAGCAGCGGCAGTGAGGACGGCGGCCAGGATTCGGGGACGGGGGGAGAGGCCGATTCCCAGTCTAGTCAGCGGTCACCCACTTCTTATTTCAAAGAGAAGCCGGTCAAGGTCGGCGAGGAGATAGACGTCACGGTTTCCGAGGTCAGCCGGCGTGGTGATGGGGTGGCCCGGGTTCAGGGATTTGTCATCTTCATCCCCACGGCCAAGCAGGGGACGCAGGTCAAGATCCGGATCAAGGAGATACGCCCCAACTTCGCGACGGCCGAGATGATAGGGACAGGTCCCTCGAGCTAGGCGCGGGCCTTCACGCCCGCCACCAGTCGAAGCCGAGGAAGTCGGCCTTGCGGGAGTCCGCGTCCACAACAGCGATGATGAACTGCTTCCTTACCGTCGTGGCAAGCCTCCCGGACCTAACCATCGCTGTCGCAGTGACCTCGGAGTGGTCGCTCTCGACCTGGACGATGTACGGCGCGTGGTCGATGCCGGGCCCGTGCTCGTACACGGCGAAATCTGAGCCGAACTTTATCCCAGGCCCGACAACGAAACCCGATTCCCGCAGGAGGCTGTAGACCAGATACTGCTCCCTGAAATTCGGGTACCCCTCTGAACAGAGCGCTTCGAGCGCCTTTGTCGATAGCAGCTCCCCCTTCTCGCTCTCGACCCGAAGCTTCTTCTTCTTGACCAGGTAGTAGCTCTCCATCAGGTCCAGGATCAGGGGAGCATCGAACTCGAAGTCCTTGGGCTTCGGAATCCCCAGCGGCTTGCCGTAATATGAATCCTTGAAGAGCCTCCTCGAGGCCTCGACGTCCCAGACGACAATCCTATTCTCGAACAACCTCCCGGTCGCTACATTGGCGGGGCGTGGCAAGCGACTTCATCCGGTTTTCGCGCGGCTATATCTGCATGTCCCGGCGCTGTGGCACACGTCTATGGCCTAGACGCCCAAAGCGACGATGGTGGTCGCGTCGGCCGCGGTGAGAGCGGCATCGGCGGTGTCCTCGATAGCCTGGGCCAGGTCCCTCATCGTCATCAGGTCTCTGTAGCCGCGCACCGACTTTATCAGCTCGGTGATGAGCTCGCGGTGCATCGCGTCTATGTCGCTCTCGAGCCTCTGCACCTGGGCGGCCATCTCGATGGCTTGGTCAGGGTTTATCGAGAGGGCCCTAACGCAGTCGTTCTGTTTGGAAATGGCCTCGATTAGCTTGTTGAGAAGCTCGTTATAGGCGTCCTTGTACTTTTTGAGCCTGATGACGCTCCGCCTCACCTGTGAGAGCTTGAAAGCAGCGCCGTTCAGGTGCCCGACCACGCTCTCGACTGCGAATGCGACCCTAAGCAGGTCCTCCTTGTTCATCAGCAGCGTCCCGACCTGCGAGAGCTCCCTAATGAGCGACCGCCTAAGCGTCACGACATCCTCCTCGGCCTTCTTCACCCGCTCCAAACATGACTTTATGCTGGCCTTGTCATTCGAAAGGACTGCCTGGTACTCCTCGCGCAAGACACGGCCCGCGTCGGTGACCCTTCGGACTTCGTCCTCGAGGACCAAAAGGGTTCTTCTGCGAGCCTGCAGGTCGGCCTCTGTGCCAGACAGTATGTTCTCCCCGTCAGGCTATGAATGTTGAGAATATTAAAAGGGGGCACTTTACGAGCAACGGGATTCCTTGCCCGGCCCCAAGCTACCCTAACTCAGCCTTTTATCGGGGGGCGCTACCTTAGGGCCGAACCCGGCATGCGCACCCCACACAGCGACACGGGAGGAAGGCGAGTCCTCTTCACGGTACTCGCCGTCGCCTTCTGCTGCCTGATGCTCGCGTCTTTCGTCTCTAGTGCCCGGGCCGCCTCTAGCCAGTCCACGATAGTCGTGGACTTTAGCGTCCCCGTCGACCCTGGTTCTTCCAACCTGATGGCTGAAGCTCTCTCCGCGGCGAGGTCTTCAGGCGCGCCGGCGATAGTCATTCAGATGAACACCCCCGGCGGGCTACTCAGCGACATGATCAACATCATAACCATGATAGAGCAGGCGAACCAGTCAGGCATTCCTACCTACACTTACGTCCCTCCCAATGCCCTGGCCGCGTCCGCAGGGAGCTACATCGCCATGGCGAGCAACAGGATTCTGATGGGTCCGGGATCGGAGATCGGGCCATCCACGCCGATAGTCCAGGGCGGCACGGCGCTAGAGCAGAACCACACGGCAGGCGCGATGCTTTCGCTCATGACCAGCCTGGCGGAAAAGTGGGGAAGGAACGCCACAGCCGCTCAGGCGATGGTCCTCTCGGACATCGCGTACTCCTCGTCGAACGCATACAAGTTTCACCTGACGCAAGGCAACGCCACGACCCTTCAGGACGCGCTCTCGCAGCTCGGGGTCGGCCCGGCCTACACCGTCGTCCGGGAGGGGGCGTATGGCCAGCTGCTCAGCACTCTCAGCGACCCCAACCTAAGCGGGATTCTCATCTTCCTCGGAGCGCTCGCTCTGGTGCTGGACCTCTATCACCCCACCTTCGTGCTATCTGTTGCTGGCGGGATAGCCTTGGTCGCGGGCTTGGTGGGAGTGGAGGTCCTCGGCGCGTCGGTCCTTGGGGTGGCCGTCATCTTCACAGGGGTGGTGCTGATGTTCCTGGAGCTGAAGCTCGGGCACGGGTTCGCGATGATCGGCGGGGCGGTGGTCGGAGCTGCGGGGGTCTTCTTGCTCTTTCAGGGGGTCCAGTATTCGTCCTCGTCATTGATAGACTATACCCAGGTGGAGGCGGTCGGCGTGGGGACGGTCGGGATAATGGGCGGGCTCTACATCAGGTGGATAGTGGGGCCGCTGAGGAAGAAGAGGCACATGACCGGCCCGGAGGCCTTGATCGGCAAGCGCGGGGTGGTCGTATCGAAGCTCTCGCCAGTCGGCGAAGCGAGGGTCGAAGGCGTGATCTGGCGGGCCAAGAGCGCATCGGGCGACATTGGGGAGGGCGAACTCGTGGTTGTCAAGGCTGTCGAGGGGCTTTCACTCATCGTCGAGAGGTCTGAAGAGGGCCCAGCACGCGCGGCCGATTAGTTCCCCATTTCCAGACGACCCGGTAAATCTGGAGAATGCCTATATGGGGCTGCGGGGGTCTCAGGTCAGGTTGATTTGATGTGGCTGATGTCGCTACCCTAGCAGTCGAAGTTCTCGTCCTCCTTATCGTCCTGGCAATCCTCCTTAGCGGTATTCGCGTCCTGAAGGAATGGGAGCGGGCGCCTATCCTGAGCCTCGGCAGATACAAGGGCCTGAGGGGGCCCGGAGTGATCTACGTCGTGCCCTTCATCAACAAGGTTCCTTTCACGATATCCACTCGCCTCCAGACGGTCTCTTTCAAGACCGAGCAGACCTTCACGAAGGACAACGTCCCCGTCGTAGTCGATTCGGTGATGTACTTCCAGCCCGTGGACCTGCAGAAGGTCGTGCTCGGCGCAGAGAACTACATGATGGCGACACAACTCGCTGCCCAGACCACCCTGAGAGAGGTGATAGGGCAGGTGAGCTTCGACGACCTCCTCACGGAGCGCGAGAAGGTCGGCGCAAACGCTCGGTTGGTCATCGACAGCAAGACGGAGGGATGGGGCGTCAAAGTCACGGCCGTCGAGATAAGGGACGTGGGGATACCCTCGGCTCTGCAGGATGCGATGTCGCGGAACGCGCAAGCCGAGAGGGAGAGGAGAGCGAGAGTGACGCTGGCTCTAGCGGAATTCGAGGCGGCGCAGAAGATGGTCGACGCGGCGAACCTCTACGCCAACAACGACAGGGCCTTCCAGCTGAGGTGGATGAACATCATCTACGAGCTAGGGCTGCAGGGGAAGAACACGATACTGCTCATCCCCTCGAACATCCCGGTGGCCGGAACGGTCGCTGGAACGGTAGGTGGATCGAGCCTCCCACCCATCGGGGTGATGGGCGTCAGCGAGCTGGCGAAGCGGGCGCAGGCCGCCGCAAAAGACGAAAAGTAAACCCGCTCTCAGGCCTTCGACAGCACACGCTTCTGCATCGAGTACATCTCGACCAGCTCCTTCACGGTCGTAGCGTCCTCAGGCCCTTTCTCGTCTCGTATCTTCCCCGTGAACTTTGGGAAGCGCAACGCGAGCCCGCTCCCCTCTCTCACCGCGTTCATCGCCGC
>JBGPFY010000063.1:0-5905 GCA_041483615.1 Nitrososphaeria archaeon
AGTTCCTGCCATTTGCATGTCCGGCAGAAAGATATGTCGAAATTAGGGCGAAGCGGCTCCAGATGACTTATATCGCGACCAGGGGCTACATTGCAAAGAATGCCCGCACGCAGAAACGCTCTGGTCGGCAGCGAAAGAGAAACCCGGACTCGTGCTAGAATTTGGACCTATTCATCTTGAGGCATGCGGAGGCCGGGAAGAGGTTGCCCGCCCAAGCCAGGGACGTGGAACGCTCCCTGACAGCCGAGGGAAAGGAGGAGCTGGAGGACGTGGCTCGAGGTCTCTCAGTGATGAAGATCCGCCCCGACCACATAATTTCAAGTCCGCTCAAGCGCTCGCGCGAGACGGCCGGGATCGTGGCAAAAGCCCTGAAGCAGCGGGACAAGGTGGAGATATGGGACGAATTGAAACCTGAGGGGAGCAAGCAAGAGCTATTCAAGAAGCTCTCGAAGCTCAAGCCCGAGTCGAGCGTGCTCTGCATCGGACATGAGCCTTTCCTCACGCAAACTATCAACGAAATCATGGGCCATCAGGGGAGTTCTAATATCGTCCTCAGAAAGTGCGGCCTCGCGCGGCTTTCGATCAGGAGGTTCAGCCCGAAGGTGGAGGGAGAACTCAGGTGGCTGTTGACTCCAAGGCTCCTGAAGCGGATGTCGTAGGCTACGGCCCCGAGGGGTTCGGCCCCTCGACCGGGTTCACAGCTTCCGTCCTGGACCTCGGTTTCAATTCCGCGAAGCTTGCCACCTATCACGTGGACGGGCGGACGGGATACAGGCTCGTCTCACAGGAGGACGCCAAGGTCAAACTTGGAGAGGAGCTGGACGAGACGGGTTTCCTTGCAGTCCCACCGATAGAGAGGACGCTGAGGGTCCTGAAAATGTTCAGAGAGATAGTCGACTTCGAGTCGCCTAGGTATGTTCTCCCTGTCGCGACCAGTGCCGTGAGAGAAGCACGAAACAGGAGAGAATTCCTCCACCTCGCAAAAGAGAGCTCAAAGTTCGATTTCAGGGTCCTCTCCGAGCAGGAGGAAGCGCTCCTCTCTTACTTCGGCGCCGTGCTCTCGCTCCGGATACCGACCGGGGTCTTCTTCGACCTGGGCGGGGGAACGCTCGCAATCGTCTGTGCCGAAGCCTTCAAAGTCAAAAAGGTCCTCTGCCTCCCGCTTGGAGCTCGAAGACTCACCTATCTCTACGGGAGCCCAAAGAAGGGGGGCCTCTTCGTGCGCAAAGACTACGAGAGGATGAAGGAGCATATCATGGATCTTCTTCCCAGCAGGAAAGAGCTTCGGCTGCCGAAGAGGACAAAGCTCGTCGGGGTGGGGGGAACCGTCAGGGCCCTGGCAAGTTTTCATTCAGACAGGTCGAAGTATCCATTCGATAAGCTCCACAACTACGTGATGGACTATGACGCGGTTGCCTCGGCCGCCTCGCAGTTCTTCAGAATGAAGAAGCGCCAAATGAGGTCTCTCAGGTCGATGGGTCAGGCGAGAGCGGAGACAATGGCCGGGGGTTCTTGCGTGGTAAGACTGCTGATGAAGACACTCGGTATCGCGGAGCTCGTTACGAGCACGCACGGGCTCCGTGAAGGCACCCTCTCACTCTTCCTCCATGACCATCGTTGGTTCAACGCCAGGAGCTTCGAGCAGTCCACCATCGATCGACAGCTGAGCTCGGTGGGGAGGGGCTGGAGGACCACCTGTGAGCGGCATGTCAGCGAGATCTTCTCCGCGAAGATAATCAACGAATACGAGTGCTCGCTCCTGCTGGAGGCGTTCCGGATAGTCAAGAACGCCCCGCGAGCTGCCGACCTCAAGGCACGCTTCCATGAGTTGATGGGAGTCGACTCTTCCCTCAGCCACATCGACCAGCTGAGGGTTGCGATTTCAATCATCTCCGCCGCGAGCGGGAGCTACGCGAACGTCCTCGTGGATGAGTTCAGTCCTCCACTGAGGCGGAAGGACAGACAGACCATCAAGAGGCTATCAGCAGCCTACAGGCTGCTCGAGTTGCTCGAGATGATGAGGGCGCGCCTGTCGGTTTCCGGCATGGCCAACTCGGAGAGGGGCAGGCCAGTCAAAATGGAGATAACCGTCCACGGGGTCTACGCCGAGGAGCTCCTGGCGCGCGCCATCTCCGCGGTCAGAGATGAGTTTAAGATGAACGCGGATTACTCAGTCGTAAAGGAGCCGAAGCCGGTGCCGCTACAGCTGCAGAGGTGAATTGTCGTGATGGGCCAGAAGAAGCGGGCAGGAAACGGCGCCGGCAGGCGCATCAGCACTCTGGCAAGAGCGGGCGGAGTGGCAAACACGAGGACTCGGCGGACCGCGCCTCCAAGCGACCCGAAGGCCGGTAGGCTAATAGCGGTAGAGGGCGTTGATGGCTCTGGAAAGTCGACCCAGCTCCACCTCCTCGAGCAATGGCTCAGGCATCAGAACCTCAAGGTATTCAAGACGGAATGGAATTCATCCGAGACCGTAAAGGAAATAACTTCGCGAGGCAAGAAGAAGGGCCTCCTTACACCCACCACGTTCAGCCTTCTCCACGCGACAGACTTCGCCGACAGGTACGAACGCAACATCCTTCCTCTCCTCGAGGCCGGCTACTTTGTTCTTGCCGACAGGTACGTCTACACCGCATACGCCAGGGACATCGTCCGCGGCTGCCATCCGGGCTGGGTCAGGAAGATCTACAGCTACGCCGTGAAGCCCGACCTCACGTTCTACTTCAGGGTCCCGGTGGACGTCGCGGTTTCTAGGATCTTCGCAGGGAGGCCGAAGCTAAAGTACTACGAGGCGGGGATGGACATGAACCTCTCCAACGACCCATATGAGAGCTACAGAATCTTCCAAGGCAGGATAGTGGAGCAGTACGAATCGATGGTGGCGAGCGAGGGACTGGTCGCGATTGACGCGAACAGGGGGATCGAAGAGCAGCAGATCGAGGTACGCGAACGCGTCACGAAGCTTTTCGGCGAGCGAGGAATAAACGCGACGGCCGCAGAGGCGTTGCACGAGTATGGCAGACGATAATCCCGAAGTCGAGGACGACGACCAGGAGGCCACACAGAGGCCCTACTCCTCACGATCTTTGGCGCCGCGCTCCACTGTTGGCAAAGATGGCCCCCAACGAAAGCTGAAGTTCTATGGGCACGGGATGCCCTATCTCAAGGACCTCTCAGTGAAGGGCCACCTCATAGTCATCGAGGGGCCAGACGCCTCGGGCAGGAGTACTCACACGCAGGCGATACAGGCTAAGCTCGAGGCTGACGGCCACGCTGTGCTGGGGACCGGGCTGAAGCGCTCCGAGCTCATAAGCGAGGGGATAATGGAAGCCAAGGCCAACCTGGGAGTGGGGAAGAGGACCCTGTCGCTCTTTTACGCCGCGGATTTCGCCGACCAGCTCGAGAACAAGATAATCCCCGCGCTGGAGGCGGGCTACGTCGTCCTGGCCGACCGGTACATCTACACACTCATCGCCAGAAACACAGTAAGGGGGATCGACAAGAGATGGTCTCGCAGCCTATTCGGCTTTACGATAGTGCCTGACCTGATATTCTATCTCGACGTAAAGCCTGAGGAGCTGGTCCACCGCGTGTTCCAGAAGAACTCGATACTCGACTACTACGAGTCGGGGATGGACATCGGGCTCTCGGACGACATGTACAAGTCGTTCCTGATATACCAAGGAAAGATGGCGAGGGAGTTCGCGCGCATGAAGAAGCTCTTCGGGCTGCAATTCATCGACGGGAACAGGCCGATCGAGCTGGTCGACGTCGACCTCCAAGCGCGCATCGACGGGTTCCTGGACCGCTCGAGATGAAGGCCACGCGTGTCGCCCGCCAGCAGGTCGCCGACGCCTTCAACCAGAACGTCGCGGACCTCGAAACCAAAGTGCGAGCGTTCTTGGAGTCGAGCGACCCATCCAATGCCCAAGCCATGAGGAAGGCGACGAAGCGGCTGAAGACTTCGTACTCCGTCCTCCCGAAGAAGCTTCGAAGGGAAACCCCAATCAGGCGCTACCTCAGCGCCTCGAGGAGGCTCGCGAAGGCAACCGGGAAGGTGAGGGACCTTGACACCGTCGCCGCATGGACAATGCAGGTCACCGAAAGAAAGGACCGCCGCTCGTTCGCCCTCGACCTTGGGAAGCTGAGGGCGCCTAATGTGCGGGGGGCCGTGCATGAGGCGAAGGAGCTACGGAAGACGAAGGCTCCATCAGTAGTCCCCGAGGGCCTCGTCCCGTCGAAGGTCGAGAAGCGCGTCACGAAGGTCGAGACCCGCCTGTCGAGAAGAGTCGACGAGGAGTTCGAGGAGTTCCTTTCCACTCAGGAGGTCGAGGTGATGCATTCCCTACGAAAAGACGCCAAGCGTCTGCGACTACTCATGGAGCTCACGGGGCAGGGGGACGAGTCTCCCTTGCTGCAGAGACTCAAGTCGATCCAGGACGACCTGGGCGCCATACGCGACCATGACCTTGTGATTGACTATCTCAGGAAAAGGGGCAGGCTGACGAACACACGTCTACTCGTCAGGGAGGAGATTGCGAAGAGGCACGCGAGATTGGAAGACTTCTTGACCAAGAACAGGGGCCAGGGACACCTCGTCCCCTCCTCGGCCAAGGGGCGCGGCTGACCCGAATCGCCTGATTATCCTTTTTAACAATGTGAAAGGCAGCAAGTCCCAACAGCCCGGTGGTGCTGACGCGAGTTGTGGCGTCTAAATATCTCTACGACGTGGCTACCGTGAAACCTTCACGACTTGAGAGGGTCTTTTCACATGTCGTCGCCTTAGCCAAGATGAGGCCGCGAGGGAAAGGGTTCGGTGTGAAGGGATCTGCGCACACTGTCCTATGGCCAAATTACAATGACTACAAGCTGGGCGTTCTCATCGGAATGATATACGGTGATGGCAATCTCATCAAGAGGACACCGCATCTCGCACTGGAAGGTGGAGGATCGAGTTTTGCGAAGGAGACATTTCGCTTGTAAAAGGCTACTCCCGTCTGACGAAACAACTATTCAATGTCGCTCCAACCATAAGAGACCGGGGCACCTGGCACGAGGCATATTATAGCAGCAGAATCGCCTACGAATTTCTCTCTTTCGTCGCAGGGCATCCGAACGGGAAGAAAACAGGCAGCCTTCAAGTTCCAGAGATCGCGAAGCTGTATCCGCTGACGCTTCTAGGGTTCATCTGCGGCCTATTTTCAGTCGAAGGATCAGTGAAGGATAGGCGCTACCCGAGGTTGGCCATGGAGATGCTCGAACCCAGGCTTATCCGATCGGTTGGCAGCGAACTCAAAAGGCTCGGGTTCAATCCTCATTCGTATGACTACTTGAAGGATGAAAAGACAATGTTCGGATTGTATCTGTATGGTCGCGAGGAATGCGGTAGGTTTCTGGACAATGTTGGTTTGCTGGGAAAGAGGGCGAGAAAGCTGAGCAGGTTTTTAACCCCGCCGCCGCAGGCGGGATTAGCTCGGAAGCAGCCCGGTGGAGGATCAATCCGCCGAATGTAGTGGTCAAGCATGCTGGCCTTTGGAAGAGACGGAAACGTCTCGAGATGAGAGCCGGCGACCCAGGTTCGAATCCTGGCCGGGCTACCAATCTCAAATCAGGCGCTTTGCACCCAAATAGTCTGATTATGAGCTATTTGATGCTTCGTTCTTGCCCGCAGAAGCGGACCAATCGCTACGGAACAACATCCCATGAAATCCAGCCATTCGGACAAGAGTTCTAGTCGAGGGTCGCCTGCTCAAACACCAACTTGGCGTGAGCCCCGACGAAGAGCGGTCGGAACAGCAGTCCTAGTCGCGATGTGACCCAGGTCCGAATCCTGGCCGGGCTACCAAGGTCATGAGGATGGATTGACGAGCCAACGCTTTAATTCCGGCGACAAGTCTTGGTGAAC
>JBGPFY010000064.1:0-5893 GCA_041483615.1 Nitrososphaeria archaeon
ATACACGTTGCAAAGAAGTGCGGGGCGATCGCCAGGGAGGCGGATTTCGCCAGCGTCTCCATCACAGGGCTGATGGAGGCCCTCAGGGGGACCCCGGTCTACGAGGAGGCGCTGAGCGTCATCTTCCACGACGACTTCGATACCGCTGCCGGGGAGTCCATCATCGCGCAGATTGAGCGCAAAGAGATCGAGATTGTGATCCTGGAGACCGAGGGTGCCCCGTCGCCGATGGCGAGGATAGGCCTCGAAGAGGTGAGCAGGAGGGGGGAGATCGTCTCGCCGGAGAGGCTCAGGGCGATAATCCGGCAGTCCACAGAGGCGAGGATCCGCGAGAGCTTCTTGGTGGCCGCGTGCACCAACTGCTGGGAGTTCGTGGAGCTGAGGAAGGTGGGAGACGGCGCGCCCGAGAGGTGCCCCCGCTGCGGGAGGAAGGATATGATGGGCTTCACGACGGAGTCCTACGAGGCGGTCTTCGGCGCGACGCTCAAGGCCAGGAGCAGGCTCCAGATGCACGGCAAGGCGCTCAAGGTGCTCGAGACGCTGAAGAAATCGGCGCAGGCCAAGAACGAGTTTGGGAATGACGCCCTCTACGTGATCGCGGGGAGGGGTATCAGGCTCTCTGAGGTCCCGGCTCTGCTGCGAAAGAGGAAGGAGACCGGGCTAGACCTAATCGACTGCGTCATAGAGGGCGAGAGGGAGGCTCTGAGGCGCAGGTACTTCGTAAGCCAGCCCGCCTGATGCTACTTGTTCGTAGCTGCCTTCGTCTGTGTACCCTGCGCGAGTATCAGGGTCATCAACGACCTCTCGTCGATTTCTGCCCTCGTCCTCCAACCTATGCGGACGAGTTCCTTGTCGTCAAGGTCGAGGTATCCCCGCTTGATGTATCTGTCGACCGAGTAGTCTATCCTCCAGCGCGGGAACTTCCCCTTTAGGAAGCTCTCCAGCTCCTTCCTCGAGATTCTGCCCTGCTTGGAATTGACTAGCGCGATCGTCGCGGCCAGGACCGCGAGGTCGTCAATCCGGAACCCCGCAGTCTCAGCCTCGCTAAGGGTGGGCGGGTCTCTGAACCTAAGAAGGAAGCGCGTGGAGTCGTCCGTCCCCTCAGGGCCGGGGACTTGGTGCACCTCCAGCCCGAGGGCTTTTACGTCGTCCGAGAGGACCTCCAAGATCTTCTTGTAGTCCTTCCCCAGATACCTTCGCATCTCCCAGCCCTTTACGCCGGGGTTCCTTCCGCGCTGGATTATCAGGACTTGGAAAGCCCTCCTGGTCTTGCGATCGAGAGAGGCCCTCTCTGCGGCCGCCTCAGTCGGCAGGCTCGAGGCGCTAGGCGAGTTTGTGCTGTCGTTACCGCTGGCGCTTGTTTTGTTAGCCATCGGAATACCTCGAGGAAACCCTGGCTTCGTGGGCGATTAAATTCTCCCCGGCGATCTTACAATTTGGGAAGGCTTGAACAGAGCCATACTGCTTCAGACATCAGTCACCAGAACGAAGCACGAGGCTCTGAAGTCGTTTGCCAAACAGGCCCTTATCGAATACAATCGAGTTCTCAACGAGCGAGAAGGATGCAAGACATTTATGGCTTTTCATCGGAGAGTGTTTGGCAGCCTTAAACCGACAGGATTCAACTCCCAAGTCAAATGTGACCTTGAAAGGAATGCTTGGAGGAAGAAAAGCGGTAAGGCTAATGGAGTCACGATCAAGTTCAATGTCCCGCGTAACTGCTCGACATTCGAGATGAAGAAGTTCTTCTTCGTCGTACTTGGCCTTTATCCAAAGAGGCGGATTGCTATTCCAATTAGGAAGAACCCGAACTTCAAGAGGTTCCTGTCCCTCCTCAAATCCGGTTGGACATGCAAGACTTACGGTCTGACTCCGTCTTTTGAAATCTGCGCCTATTTTTCCAAGAAAGATGACGGGGAGTTGCAACCACCAAGGAAGAACGTCCTCGGCATCGATATCAACGCGAAGAGTTTCGCCTATACCGTCCTGACTCTTGAAGGCCGGACGCTCAAGCAAGGCTACCTTGGCCAGCAGATATGGCCCAAGAAGCGCCACTTTGCCGAGCGCAGGGCCACGCTGCAATCTCTCGGCGCCTTGAAGAAGCTGAAGAGGATTCGACACAAGCAAAGAAATTACATCAAGACCAATCTCGGCCAATTGGTCAGGGAGGTGATCCTCCTCGCCAAGAGGCATGACGCAGATATAGCCATCGAGAAACTCTCTAGGTTCAAGCGGAAGGGAAGACAATTCAACAAGAAGGTGATGACTATCCCCTTCCGCATCTTCAGAAGGATTCTCGAGGGCCGTTGCTTCGACAACGGGATCGCGTTGAGCCTAGTCGACGCCTACCACACGTCCAAGTGGTGTTCCCACTGCGGTGCTATTGGGAACGGACATGATGGAAGCAATTACGCCTTGTTCAGATGCCAAGCATGTGGTCAGGTCGTCAACTCCGACCGAAAGGCGAGCCTAGCAGTGGCCGTCAAAACCTTCCTCGAGCGGAATGACAGCAACCTTCCCAACCAGAAGAATGCTGATTCGTTCCAGATTTCTGGGAAGAGAGTGCCCGTAATGGCGCTCCAAAGACATGTCTCCGATGACCCCAGACCTCAGATGGCGGTGCCCATGCTGGGTCTAGGCGAGGGGAAAGCCCACGCGCGCTAGCGGGGCACATTACCTTACGACTATCGCCACCGATTTTGTCTCGTCGTCAGGCTTTCCCTGCATCGTCGCGATGAATATTTGCTCCGTGAGCGGGTCGGTCCTCAAGGTCGCCCTACCCTCCGTCACCACGAAGGCGATGAGGTATCCACGCAACGCCGTCTCCTCCGGGTCCTTCCCCTTTATGAAATCCCGGTAGTCTATCTCCTTCCCGTTGCTCCTCTCCACCAGTTCCTTGTTGATGGCGTTGAGCCTCCCCTCGAACTCCTCCTTGGTGAAGATGCTCAGCGACTCGAGCTCCTCCAACCCAATGAGCCCGGTCTGCTGCCCGTGGTTCCCGAACTGGTCCTTGAACCTCTCGCTGAACGGGACGAGCTCCCGCCAGTAGACGAAGGCCTTCTCGAGCCCTCTGGGCGTCAACTGGTCGATCTGCGCGATTGGGTGCCAGCACTTTGCAAAGCTCTCTGCGAGCTCCTCCCTGGATATCAGCTGAATCTTGAGCTCGAGGAGGAGGGGGTCGATGTAGAGCGCGGAGGCGCGTGAAGTGATCCACTGCGACTGGAGCTTCACAATCTGGACAAGTTGCTCGATTGCCTCAGAATCCTTGAGCATCACGTCGATGAACTCCCATTCGGGGAGGTGCTTCTTGAGAATCAGGAGTTTCTCCTTGATGTCGACTTCGAAAGGGCTGACGCTGCTCGATTGGACGGTGCGGCATAATTCAATCAAGCGCAATATGTCCTCGAGCTTCTTGTCGCGCTGCCTATCTTCTGATACTGCTGTCATACTCCTTCACCTGAGACGAGCCGTGGACTGACTGGACGGTGATCACGTGCGCGGTCCTGTCCGCCACGGTGATGATCGACGGGGTAATCACGATGTGCTGCGAGTTGGGGTTCCGCTTACCCTGGGCGAGTATCATCTTGAAGATCGCCTCCCGGTTGCGAGGGTCCATGTGGATGTCGAACTCGTCCATGGCCCGCAACTGCGAGATTATCCTGCTCTGGAGCGAGAGCATGAACGCCACGAGCGCGACAGACCGCTCGCCCCCGCTCTGCATGTACGGGTCGAGGATCGACGGCTCCGCGCCCTTGAACCCGACGAGGAGCTGGAGCCCCGCCTCGCCGACGGCGTCTCCTTCGTCGAGCCGAATCGCTCCCGTAGCGCCGACGGTCGAGAGCACCTGCTGGTAGATGGGTGCGACCTCGTCGATGAGGTTCTGGACGGCGTTCTTCCAGGCCTTCTTCCTCTCCTCTAGCTCCCCGAGCATGAGCTTCTTATTGTCCTGGAGCTCCTGGACCTTCCCTTTCAGGCTTTCGAGGTTCCCGGTATAGTCCCTGTAGATCTTCTCGGCGTCGTCCGGCAGGTCCTGTAGCTTCTGCAGCTGGGCCGAGACGAGCTTGAGCTCTTCGGCGACCTCGTATGGAGCCCTCTGCGTCAATAACCTCTCGCCAGCCTTCTCGAGGTCTGGCTTCATCGCATCAAGCTCGCCTCTGACCTCGCGCTCTGACCTTTCGAGCTCCCTTATCTCCGACTCCGTTACCTTGGTCCTGTATTCCAGGACCTCGTATCTCACGCGCTGCGAAATGTAATCGTCGGTGACCTTCCTTATCGCATCTTCGACGCTCCCCACCTCCGCTTGGAGGGACGCGACCTCCCTGTCGAGCTCGCCCTTCTTGCGGCCCGCCTCCTCAGAGTCGGTGCCCGACTTTTTCGACGCGAATTCGATGAAATCCTTCACGCGCTTCGACTTTCGTGAGTCGAGCGCCCCGTTCGGGCTGCCCACCAGCTCACCCAGGTCGTTGCTGAGAGCCTCGAGCTCCTCGCGGAGCCCCTTCATCGCGTCGCGGGTTGCTTCGCGGCCGGCGCGCTCCCTCTCCGCCCTGATGAGCGCTCCGTATAGCTTCTTGACCTCCACCTGCCTCTCGCCGAGAGCCCTGCGATGCTCGTCCGCTTCGCCTCCAGCTTTCCTCTGCTGCTCCTTCAGGTCAGCGAGCGACTCGCGCTTAGCCTCGAGCCTCTCTGTGATGGAGGAGAGCGAGCGCGAGAGCTTTCCCTCCTGTGCCCAGAGGAGCTCCCGCTCGAGCAGAGTCCTGTGCTCCAAGAGCCTCCTCTTCTCCAGGTACCTGTCGTAGATCTGCTTCCAGTACTCTATGGTCTGGTTGGCGTTGTCGATGAGCTGGACCAGCGAGCCCTCCTCGCTGACCATGCTGTTGAGGTCGGCCTCGGCGGAGAGGATCCTCTCCCTGTATTCGCGGAAGCCCACGGCCTCCTCGACCATCACGAGGCGCTGCTCCTGCGAGATCGCGCCAAGCTCCTCGATCATCCCCTGATGCATGATGATCAGGAGGTTGTCGGGGTTGATCCCGAACTCCCGGAGCAGCCTCACGACCTCGCTCTTGTCTATCTCCTTGTAATCGGCCTCGTACCAATAGGAGCCGTCTTTGCGGAGGTAGCGGGAGAGCATGAATGTGTCCGCTTTTGAGTAGGGGATGGGCCTCTTCCCCTCCCTCACCCTGTTGTCGAAGATCAGCGAGACCCTGGCGATCTCCTTCCCCCTCCTGATGAGGTCGCTCAGCTTCCTCGAGCGCTCCGTGTAGGCCTGCCCGAACGCCACGGAGATCGCGAGGAGGATGGACGACTTGCCCGCGCCGTTGGGGCCGACTATGAGGTTGAGGCCCTGGTTGAGCGGGATCCTGGCGTACTCGTAGCTCATGAAGTTCTCGAGGATTATCTCCTTGATTGGCGGGGAAAATGCCCTCTCCTGCTCTGTGGAAAGCTCTTCAAAAGGTCCGGACAATTATGCTAAACGTCCCAAAGCCAGATAGTATTTTAGGCCTATGGTATAAAAACGGCCGAAATTCAATCGGCGGGCCCGGTCTCGCGACCACGTCCTGCGATTACCTTTTGAATTGGCCTGAAAGGCTCCCTGCGTCTTGGTTCTTGCGGCTAAGGTCTTCGTCGTCAAGGAAGAGCGGAACCTGCCGCTCGTCGCCTCAAAGCTGAAGGACTTCAAACTGGAGCAGGAGGTCAGGATCGAGGGGGACAGCTTCAACCTCCTCTCCGAAATAACTGACCTGGACATCTCCAAGGAGGGCCTCGAAGGGACCTTCTCCTTCGACACCGTCTTCCAGGTGAACCAGCACGGCAAGTCCGTCCCGATTGTCCGGACGTTCGAGGCGCCCTTCGCGTTCGACCTCTTCGGGAAGAACCTCTTCTTGAGCATATTCGA
>JBGPFY010000065.1:0-5840 GCA_041483615.1 Nitrososphaeria archaeon
GTGGTGCTTCGAGTACCAGTCCGCCATCCCGCCTTCGACGTCGGGGTGGACGGCGTCGAGGTTCCACCTCCCGTCGGGACCCATCTTCTCTTTCAACAACGCGACCGCCCCGGAGAGCCTTCGGTCGTCTCCGTACCCGAGGGCGGTCATGAAGTCGAGCCCGACGAGGAGGTCGTAGTAGTAGTGCACCGGGTAATGGAAACGGTACCAAGGCTCGTAGCGAGCCCCCTGCTGGTCCATAGACTTTCGCAGGTAGAACTCGGCTCCTTTCTGGACGGCGCTTTTCATGCTCCTGGTCCAGAGTTGTTTCGGGTACGCCGCGAAGGCGCTCATTCCCTCCCACGAGTCGAGGTTCCCGCCCGAGCCGAAGCACGACCATCCGCCGTTGCTCGCCTGGTTCTTCACTAGCCATTCGAACGCGCTCCTCACCTTGGGGTCGTCGACGTACCCTAACTTCGCGAGGGCCCTCGTGGTGTTCCCCACTATGCAGAGGTGGCTCCTTTTCGACCCGTCTGACCCGAACCCTCCGTCGCTCTTGGAGAACCTGTCCCTCCAAAGGTCTGCGGCCCTCCTGATCCTCGGGTCTTGCTTGGTCAGCCCGAGGTCCGAGAGGATTAACAACATCCAGTTCGTCGAGAGGTACTTCGGACGGTAGAGGTTCTCCTGGTGGACCCACCAGCCCCCCGGCTTCTGTTTCGCGAGGATGTCCCTGGCCCATCCCTGGGTGCCGATCTTCTTCCTAGCGCGTCTTACGTCCGGGTCCTTCTCTTGTTTTCCTAGGAGGCGGGTGAGAGCCAGGTACCTCACAGAGGGCTCCTCCTCCTCCAGGAGCCAGTCGATTGCTTTCGCCGAACCTTTGGCCATCCCAACTAGCTCCTATGCTCTCCCGTCCTGAGAGCCGCCCTCGTACCCGACCTCGCGCGGGCGTCCACCGTCAAACCGTGGGGAACACCCTCGGTGAAGCCTCGAGAACGTTGAGTAGACGAATGAGACCGCCTTTACGCCTCCAGGCACAGCCTCGACGACCCTCGAAAGCACTAGCCCCCAGGGGGATAGCAAGCGCATCAACGGCAGGATCGCCTCGGGGCCGCTCCATCGGCTCCCGTCCGTGACTCCGAACTCGTGAGAGCTCATCAGGTGGAAGGAGGCGAAACGGGAGTCAGGGGCGATGCCAGCTAGCAGCCCAGACTTGTCCGCCGCCTCCAACGAGACAAACTCTATTTGTCTGCGCGCGTCGAGGAAGCCCACGACCGACTTGAATCCCGAGCAAGGCCCGCAATCGGCGTCGTAGGCGAGGACGAACCCGCGTGCATGAAAGGCCAAAGGTGTGTCTTTCTCGATGCCCGAGGCGATATAAGGACTAATGAAAGTCTTAGTCTCTTCCTTGGACGCCCACAATAGATTAAAGAACGGAGCGGAGGGGTTCGAATGACTTGCCCGCAATCGAGGTCTCGTCCCTCAGGAAGGCCTACGGGTCGCTCATCGCGGTCGACTCCATCTCATTCGACGTGAGCAAGGGCGAAGTCTTCTCCCTCCTCGGGCCTAACGGGGCTGGGAAGACGACGACCATCGAGATACTTGAGGGCCTCAGGGAGAGGGACGCTGGCGATGTCAATGTCCTTGGATTCGACCCATGGAAGAACGGCTACGAGCTCCACAAGAAGATCGGCGTTATCCCGCAGGGCTTCAAGTTCGTGGACTACGCGACCCCCAAGGAGGCCATCGGCTACTACGCGGACCTTTTCGGGGTCAAGGTCGATGCCGGCGCGATCCTTCGCAAGGTAATACTCGAGGACTCCGCCAACGTCTACTTCACTAAGCTCTCGGGCGGGCAGAAGCAGAAGGTAGGGCTCGCTCTTGCCCTCGTGAACGACCCGGAGCTCCTCTTCCTCGACGAGCCTACGACCGGGCTCGACCCCCAGGCGAGGAGGGCCGTCTGGGAGGTCATCAGGAACCTGAAGAGCGAGGGGAGGAGCGTCCTGCTCACGACCCACTATCTCGAGGAGGCAGAAGAGCTCGCCGACAGGGTTGCGATAATGGACAAGGGCAAGATAATTACCTCAGGAACCCCAATGGAAATCATCGCGCGGCACGGCACCGGCGAGCACGACAGCCTGGAGGATGTCTTCGTGAAACTAGTCGGCGGGAACGGCGGAGCCCAGAGCGGGTGAGATGGCGCCATGGTGAGCCTGAGGCGCGTGAAGGCGGACCTAGTCGTTTTCGGGCGCGGTTACATGAGGAGCCGCGTTGGGCTCTTCTTCTCGCTCATCTTCCCTATCATACTGATCCTGATATTCGGAGCGATCTTCTCGGGTGGCGGCTCGGGACCCATCCCCGTGTACGTCCAGAATCAGGACGGCTCGAGCCAGACAAGCACTGAGTTTGTCACCGCCCTGAACAGCACGACCGCGATAAGGGTCACGACGGTGGACAGCTCGGTCAACTTCACGCAGTACCTCTCATCTCACTCGGCGACCGATGGCATCGTGATCCCGTCGGGATTCCAAGCAGACTACGCCGCCGGGAAGCCTGTGAACGTGACGGTCTACGGCAACCCTGCATCGACCACCAACGGCATAGTGGTCGGCTTCACGAACGGGGTCGCCAACGCCTTCAACCTCGACCGCGTACACGGCATCCCTGTCGTCGGCATAAGCCAGCAGCCTCTGATATCAAAGTCCTACAAGTACATCGACTATCTTGTCCCTGGCCTCGTCGGCTTCTCGGTCCTCACGAGCCCGATGTTCGCCCTCGTCAACATCAGCTCCCAGTACAAGAGGGACAAGATCTTCAAGCAGCTCTCGCTCACGCCGCTCACGAAGACGGAGTGGCTGCTCTCCAAGATAGTCTGGTATGTCGTCCTCACGATAATCTCCTTCTTCCTCATGACGCTGACCGGGACGCTCGGGTTCGGGGCGCACCTCAGTTTCTCTTTGGGGATTATCCCGTTCTTGATCCTCGGTCCGTTCCTTTTCGTCTCTCTCGGGATGCTCGTGGGGACAATCTCGAAGAGCGTCGAGTCGGCCGCAGTGGTTGGGAATCTCATAACCTTCCCGATGATGTTCCTCTCGGGCACGTTCTTCCCCGTGGCCACGATGCCGGCCTACCTGCAGACCGTCGCGCATGTCCTGCCGCTCTTCTACGTCATCGACGGCCTGAACAACGTGATGCTCTATGGCAATTTCTCGGCGGCGCTAGTCGACGTCGGGATACTGGTCGTCCTTTCGGCGGTAGTCTTCGCCCTCGCGGCCCGATTCTTCAAGTGGCGCGAGGACTAGACCGGACTCCGCCTTTTCATGAACCGAGCAGATATATCGGCGTAGTAACCCTCCAGGCTTGATGGAGCTAGGACTGAAGGGGAAGGTAGCGCTCGTGACCGCGGCCAGCAAGGGGATCGGCCTGGGGACGGCGCGGGTGCTCGCCCGCGAAGGGATGAAGGTCGCGATTTCCTCGAGGAGCGCGGCCAACCTAGAAAAGGCCCGGGAGCAGCTCGCCGCGGAGACCGGGTCGGAGGCGCTTGCCGTCCAAGCGGACATGACGGTGCGGCAAGACCTTGAGCGATTGGTGGAGGTTGTCTCGAAGAAGCTCGGCGGGGTTGACGTCTTAGTCTACAACGCGGGCCCCCCCAAGGCCGGCACCTTCGGAGACCTGACGTACGCGGACTGGGAGGAGGCCACGAGGCTGCTGCTCCTGAGCGCGGTTACGCTCACCCAAGCGGTGGTGCCGCACATGAAGGGCAAGAGGTGGGGAAGGCTCATCTACATCACGTCGCTCACGCTCAGGCAGCCGATAGGGAATCTCGTCCTCTCGAACACCGTGAGGCTGGGGATAGCGGGACTCTCAAAGTCGCTCTCGAGGGAGCTCGCTCCTCACGGGATAACCTCCAACGGGATAATCCAAGGGTACATCCGCACAGACCGGTCTTCCCGCCTGGCGGAGGAGATGGCCTCGAAGATGGGGACCAACGTAGATGAGGCCTTCAAAGAGATGGCGAAGAGCATCCCGCTGGGGAGGTACGGCGAGCCAGAAGATGTGGGCTCCCTGGCAGCGTTCATCGCGAGCGAGAGAGGGGCTTACCTGAACGGCGGGATGTTCACGGTCGACGGCGGCGTCATCAGCTCCGTGTTCTGAGCCGCCCACGGCGCTCAGAGGTTGCTGGGCTCTTTTGCGGTAAGGTCTACTGCGATCTCCGCGATGTCCGAGCCGTACTCGGCGACCCTCCTGACGCTCTCGAGGACGAGCCTGAACCAGCCGACGGTGCTCGCCTCCATCCCGGGCCTCAGCAGCTCCCCCGTCATCTTCTCGTCCATGTCAATCACCTTCTTGGTGAGATTGATCGAGTCGTTCGCCTTCTTCGTGTCCAAATCCACCAGCGCGTTCACGGCCTGCCCGAGGACCTTCTGCGAGAGCTCGCTCATCTTCACGACGTCCTTGACGATCTTGCCGAGGGCTTCGGCGCGGAGGCTGGGGACGAGCCTCGCTATGCCCGCCGCGTGGTCGGCGACCCTCTCGATGCTCTTGACAGCGAGCCTGTACCCGAGGCAGTCTCGCGCGGCGAGGAGCCCGACCTCCTCAATTATCGCGCGGTTCCGCACTGCCATGTTCAGCTGCCTCACGATGAAGTGGTAGAACCTGTCGACCTCGTCGTCGCGTTGGCTCACCTCCTCCGCGAGCCCCCGGTCGCCCGTCTGGAGTGAAGCGACCGCGTCCTGGACCATGCCCGACGCTATTATCGCCATCCGCTCGATGGCCTTCTTCAATGGCAGGTCGGAGTAGCCAGAGAGGCACTGAGTCGTTATCCCGTTCGATGTCTCTTCGACTATCTCGATGCCTATCAGCTTCCTCCTTATGGTCTCCTTGAGGTAGGACCTGAGGCCGCTGCCCGAGCCGGCGATTCGCAGCCTGATGACGTCATAACCAGCGAGGTAGTAGGAGATGAAGGTCCTGAGCGCCGTATCCCTGTCAGAGCTCTCCTGCATCTCGAGCAGGACCTCGCTCTTCGTCTCCTTCCTCAGGTCGGCCTTCGGGACGACGAGAAGCGACATGTCTGCCTGAGGAAGAACTAAGACCGCGTCTTTCGCCTTGAGGCCCGCATCTTTGACCCAGGACTTTGGAAGCGAAACGACGTAGCTGTTCCCCCCAGTAATCTGGATCTTCCTGATTTCCATTCCAGCCAAGAAGCATATAGCGGCTCTATATATATTGCGCTCGACATGATAATAAACTCCGACGGAGTTCCCCCTTTCGGAGGAACCGACTCGCCCGAACACGATCTAGGTGCTGAAATCGCGGCAATTCTGTTGAAGGCTCCAACTTCAGCCTGAAATCAGGCGTTTGGTCGAGCATCAGGCAACGGGAGGGGCTTTGGCGCAGTTAACTATAGCGCACCCATACATGGCGGCGCCCACTATATTGACCAATAGAATAATTCGGCGAACCATATATCGGGTGCGACGGGCTTCCGGAACGAGCATGAAATTCAATACAAGGCAAGGAATAGGAACCGCGGCGGTCATCGTCGTTGTGATTGTTGTGGTAGTAGTGGCGGCAGGAGTGTACGTTTTGTCGTCCTCCGGAAACCAGGCGACGACGGTCACGTCCACCTCAACGTCGACTGTGCGACCGACGACGTCGGTGACCCTGAGCGGGGCAGGCTCGACGTTCATACAGCCGGTCATACAGGCCATGATCTCGCAATACGAATCGCTCAAACCCTCAGTGGCGATCAACTATCAGGGAGTAGGGAGCGGGGCAGGAATATCTTCCCTTGAAGGCAAGACTGTTGACTTCGCCGCGTCCGACGCGCCGCTTCAAGCGGCCGACTTTGCCAAGGCGCCGAA
>JBGPFY010000066.1:0-5780 GCA_041483615.1 Nitrososphaeria archaeon
CCTGGTCGAGTCCCCCCATGACCCGAAGGACTGCAAGAGAGTGGTGAAATCTGTCTACGCGCAGGGCTATTTGAACAACTGTGACTGGGGATGCACGGCTGGAGTTCACACGGCGTGGGTCACGATAGAGGCAGAAAATGAGAAGCAGGCCTTGTGGGTGGTCCCGCCTCTCGTGCGAGATAAGGCGAGGGCAATCAGGCTCGTAAAATTCGGACCTGAAACAGTCAAGGAATGGAAAGTAGAGTAGAGCGGCGGATATCGCCACAACATCGGAACGCGTGGGGAATGTGGGTATCGTCAGGTTCTCAGGTTCCACAAGTGATATTTTTTCGAGTCTCGGCGGGGTCTGCCACCGTTTTTAAATCGGCGAGAAACGGGTCAAGCTCAAGCGGGGGTAGCCAAGCCTGGCATGGCGAAGGATAGGTTTAGGTCAAAGCCTAAACCCCTCAGTGCTAATCCTTTGTTCGCAAGGACTCGTGGGTTCGAATCCCGGGCAGTCTTCGAGACGGTCCGAACGGTCTGCTCGGGCGGAAATCCCACCCCCCGCGCCAATCTCTTCTTTCGAAAGACTTCTGATTCACTTTTCAACCACGCTCGCTGGCAGCGCCCGCTCAAGTCTGAGATTCTTCCGCCTGATAGTAAAGCCAAGCTTCCTTCAGAATCAAAAAACCCCCTGAGAAAAGCAGAGACGCACTCCGGGTCATTCTCAAACCAGGGTTTCAAGTCCTGCAGGGGCCTTCTGAGGAACTTGTAGAGCAGGTAGCTACTAACTTGCTGGAATTCATTCACACCATCTCCTTTCCATAGCCTGTGACGAGGCGTATTGAGGACGCTTGAGAGACATCGGTCAAACTCTTGGACGAAATCTTTGTCGACAGCGTTGAGTCGAATTCTATAGTTACATCGCTTGAAGTTCAATGAGCCATCGCCAGCTTCCACTCCGATGACGTACGCGAGTTCAGCACTACGTGTAGGATGGAATTGACGGGCCCTCCCCATAGGCGTGTGTTTACTATTGATCCAGCCGGATATACTCGACTTTGGAAGCTAGACCCCATGTCGAAGCTTCATCTCCTCGATGCTTCCTGAATAGGTGAAGGACTTCTTACGAAGCTCCAGCACTTCAGCGTAGAGCAATTGCTGGACCTCTAGTGTCCTGTGCTTTCTTAGGGGAAGCTCGAACTTGTCTCTCTTGGCTAAGGCGTAGGAGTCCAGTCGAGATGCTTCTTGCGCATCCATACCATTGCGTTCTTGAACCGTATATAATCGGCAAGGCGCAATAATCTCATCGATTCGCCCCGGCCGAACTGGAAAACAAAAGAGGGTAATCAGACTCTCTATGTCAGGAGTGTTTCACGCGAAGCACGCGTGAAACCTATTCTAGCTTGTTGAAGAAGCAGCTGTGCTTGCCCGTGTGGCACGCCGGGCCTGCCTGGTCCACCACATAGAGGAGCGTGTCGTTGTCGCAGTCGACCAGCACCCGCCTCACCTTCTGGACGTGACCCGAAGTCTCCCCCTTCTTCCAGAGCTCGTTCCTGCTCCTGCTCCAGTATGTCGCGAGCTTCGTCTTCATGGTCGTCTCTACCGCTTCGCGGTTTGCGTAGGCCAGCATCAACACCTTGCCAGTCTTCGCCTCCTGGGTCACGACGGGGACGAGGCCGTTCCCCTTTGCAAAGTCGATCTGGTCCATCTGCGACGCTTTCAAGGCCTGACCACGACCCCATTCGCTGCCAGATAATCTTTCACCTGCTTCACCGTGAGTTCGCGGTAGTGGAAGAGGGAGGCGGCCAGCGCAGCGTCGCATCCTCCGTCCACGAACGCCTCAAGGAAGTGCTTCAATGTCCCGGCGCCGCCGCTCGCTATTACGGGGATTCTCACCTTCTGGGTGATCGACCTCAGGAGTCCTATGTCGTATCCGATCTTCGTGCCGTCGCGGTCTATCGACGTGATTAGGAGCTCGCCTGCCCCGAGCTCGGCGACCTTCTGCGCCCAAGCGACGGCGTCGATGCCGGCCGCCCTGGTCGCGGAGTGACTGAAGACCTGGTATCCATCCCTGACCCGCTTCGCGTCGATTGCGACCATGACGCATTGTGAGCCGAAGACGTCGGCGAGCTTCGTGATGAGCCCAGGTCGCTTGAGGGCGGCGGTGTTGACCGCAACCTTGTCGGCCCCGCTCGCGAGCGCCAGCCTCGCGTCACTCATGCTCCTTATCCCTCCGCCGACGGTGAAGGGTATGTCGAGGCTCGCGGCCACGTTCCGGACGAGGGAGCGAATCGTCGCCCTTTTTTCCAAGCTCGCGGTGATGTCCAAGAAGACGACCTCATCTGCCCCCTCGTCCCGGTACCTGGAAGCAAGCTCGACCGGGTCGCCCGCGTCCATCAGCCCCTCGAAATTGACGCCCTTCACCACCCTGCCCGACTTGACGTCCAGGCAGGGCACGATTCGCTTGGCCAAGGTCATTCTTTCGTCTCTTCCATCAACGTCTTCGCGTCGGCCAAGTAGATGTCGCCATCATACAGGGCTCGCCCGATGACCGCTCCAGAGGGGCCTCTCCGCCTTATTTCAAAAAGGTCGCCGACGTTCCTGATTCCTCCGGACGCGATGACCTTCAGCTTCCTGCTCGAGGCACAGAGCACCCGCATGGTGTCCAGGTCAGGGCCCGTGGCCATACCGTCCCGTCCGACCGCGGTGGCGAGCAGGTTGACGACACCCGCCGCCTCGAACCTCCTGGCGGACTCGAGCACCCCGACTGCTTGGCTCGCGGTCCAGCCGCTCGTCACGACCTTCCCGTTCGCGTAGTCCGAGGCCACGACTATCCTGTCAGCCCCCTTCCTCCTTAGGAGCTCGGCGAGCGTCTCAGGCTCTTTGTACGCGAGCGTCCCCAGGATCACCCTAGCCGCTCCAGACTCCAGCCACGTCTCCGCAGCCTCTCTCGACCTTACCCCCCCTCCCACCTCGACGGGGATCTTCGCCCTCTCGAGTATCTTCGATATCGTCTTGCTGTTGGAGCCCTTGCCGAATGCCGCGTCTAGGTCTATGATGTGGAGCCCGTTGGCACCGTCTCTCTCCCACCTCGCAGCTACGTCGACGGCGTCCTCTTCCCAAGTGGTCTTCATGTCCTCCTTCCCCTGCTTTAGGGTCACAACTGACCCCGAGAGGAGGTCAATCGCTGCCCAGAGTTCCAGCAAGGCGGCTACCTCTTCACCGCTCTCAGGAAGTTCTGGAGAATTCGTGCGCCGGTAATCCCGGATTTCTCGGGGTGGAACTGCGTGCCGTGGACGTTCTTCTCGCTCACGAGCGCGGGGAACTCGACACCGTACTCGCTGGTCGCGACGACCCACTTCCCCTTGGTCGCGGGATAGTATGAGTTGACGTAGTACACCCAGGACTCCTCGTCGAGGCCGTCGGTCAGCTCCGATCCCCTCGTCACGGTAAGGGTGTTCCACCCTATCTGCGGCACCTTCACCCCTGAGGAGCGGAACCTCTTCACCTCGCCCGGGAGGAGCGAGAGCCCTCTTCCTGCCCCCTCTTCGCTCTTCGAGAAGAAGAGCTGGAGACCCAGGCAGACGCCGAGCATGGGCTTTCCAGACTTGACCGCGTCGCGGATCTTCTGCATCGGGAGCATCTTGGCGGCTTGGTTGAAGCTCCCCACCCCGGGAAGGACCACGGCGTCAGCCTCGTCCAGCCGCCTCCCGTCCTTGGTGAGCCTGGTCTTCGCCCCTTCCTTGTTGAGGGCGGCCTGTATGCTGAAGAGGTTGCCGGCACCGTAGTTGAATATCTCTATGCGCATGCCTCTCTGCTCACATCGAGCCCTTCGACGAGGGCGGGGCCTTGGTCTTGGCGCGTCGCGGGTCTGGCGCAGCCGCCTCCCTGAGGGCGAGCGCAAAGGCCTTGACTGCGGCCTCGAACTTGTGATGGTCGTTGCTCCCGTCCAGCACTTTGATGTGGATGGTCGCCTCCAGAGCCAGCGCTACGGAGCCGAAGAAGTGCTCCAGGTCCTCCTTCGGGGCATCCTCGAGCATCACTCTCTGGAGCTTCAGGTCTACGGCCGAGTAGGGGCGCCTGACCAGGTCCACAGCCGCCAGCGCGAGGCCGTCGTCCATCGGGACGATGGCGTCGCCGAACCTGCGTATCCCCGCCCTGTCGCCGAGGGCCTTCCCGATGGCCTTGCCCAGCGTGATCGCGACGTCCTCCACGACGTGGTGCTGAAGGTCTCCCTTCGCCCTCACCGTCAGGTCCATCATGCCGTGCGTCGCGAGCGAGTCGAGCATGTGGTCTAGGAACCCAATCCCGGTCTTCGCGTCCGACTTTCCGGTGCCGTCGTCAATCCTCACACGAATCGAGATGTCGGTCTCCTTCGTCTTCCTGGTCACCTGTGCGCTTCTCTTCAAGCCTCTCCGCTCCCCGCGTTCTTCTTCTGCGGCAATAACCCTGACGGAACCTGGTTGACGCTCTCGACGATGAGGTCTGAGCTCTCCTTCTCGAAGAAGGACGCCTGGCTCGTAGGCTCCGGCGATGTCTGGTAGACACCGGCGAACAGGTAGCCCTCCAGCCCCTTCCGCCTCGCGTTCTGGACCATCATCAGGTCTTCCGCCGAGTCTCCGACATAGAGGAGGGTCCCCGATGAGAGCTCCTCTTTCGCCCGCATGAGAGCGTCCGGGTTCGGCTTCCTGAACCTGTCGTATTGCGTCCTGAGACCAGGGTAGATGTCTGCGTCTCCGATGAACATCGAGGAGGCCTTGTCGAAGTAACCAATGAGTTTCTTCCCGAGCGAGTACTCGGTCCCAAGGTGTGGCCGTCCCGTGACCATCGCAAGGCGGGCGCCGCCGAGCATCCTTGTGAGCGACTCCAATGTCTGCCCGGTGACCAAGGTGCGCTCCATCTCTATCAGCCCTTTGGAGCGCGGATTCCTCGCCTTTGCGCCGTGGAGCTTCTCGAATAGCGAGGCACCGAAGTACAGCTCGTCGAAGACGGTCGTCATCCTGCCCACTGGAGGTATCTCCGGATATCCAAGGTGCCCGCGCCACCGGTCGAGGCTGTCCCGCTGCGACGGGAACTCCGACTCTAGGAAGGAGTCGACGGCCTCTTGCCCCCTCCCTCTTCGGGCCGAGCCGAACCCCGTCGTGATGTTAACCAGCGCCTGCTTGGCTCTGGGGACTCGCCCGCTCCCCCCTTTCTCCTGCTGCCCCAGGGCGACCATCGAGAAGAGCGTCAAAGCGTACGACGTGTCCCAGTCGCTGTTGAAACCGCCTGTCCTCCTTATCTTGGAGATGAGCTTTGGGATGACTCTCGCGAGTCGGAGCCTGACGCCGGTCAGCTCCTCGACCATCGTCTCGGTGACCACCCTGATCGTCTCGTCGTATGACTTGCGCGCGTCGATCAGAACCCCGTCGCAGTCGAAGACCACGGCGTCCACCTTTCCGAGGAGCTCCCTCGACGACGTGTTGACCGAGAGCCCGTTCCCTCCTCTGGGCATGGGAACCCGGACGTAGCGCCGTCCCCCCTCCCGCTCTTGGAGCGCGCCGCTTCCCTGCCTCATTTCCTTTCGAACCTCGACTGGGCAGACAGGAAGTGGTTCGGCAGGCCCTCGGCCGTTGCGAGCTCCTTGAGCGAAGGCAGCAGCATCTTCAGCCCCTCCTTTGTGCCCCCGACAACCCAACCAACCTTCACAAAGTCAAGGGCGGTGAGTCCTGCGCGCAACCGCGCCACCCCATCGGTGGGAAGGACGTGGTCGGTCCCGATGCAGTAGTCGCTGGCTGCTCCTGGCGCATAGGGTCCCG
>JBGPFY010000067.1:0-5648 GCA_041483615.1 Nitrososphaeria archaeon
CCGAGCCTGGTTCTTCTGTCCTTACATCCTGGTCAGATTCTTCTGGTCTTCGTCGAAGACCGTCCCCAGAAATGCCATGACTGCCTTCTTCAAGTCGGCGTCGGGCATGCCCTTCGAGACGAACTCCCCCACCACTGTGACGGCTGTCTCCTTACCCTTGGGCGTGTAAAACTGGAATGACTTGGAGCCTGTCATCGGCCCTTCCAGAGTCTCGAACATTATCCCCAGCGGAGGATAGGCAGTAGTCTTGGCCTTCTGCTTGACCCACGTGCCGTCCGGCGCTTTGGTCTCGTAGCTCAAGATGAGGTGCTCTCCTTGCATTTCGCCTTTCTGGTTCCTCAAGCTTGGGTGGCTATGCTGACCTTCCGATTGGTTCAGCTTCCAGACCTTGTCCAGCGGCGCTTTGAAACGGCTTCCTTCGTCGAGTATGAATACCATGGGTCTTGATGGCGACGAACGAGTATTAAAAGGCAGATAGAGAAGAAAAAGATAGCGCCCCGAAGGGGGTCGCTTGACTCGAGACGAAGGAACCCTTTCGGGCCTCTCCCGGCACGACTGCCCTTAAATAATCCGGTATACTAAAGATACCAAGTCATGCGAAGCAAGACTTCGGCCGACCCGTCGCGGCCGCCCGAAGAATCACCGGACTTGCTGGCTGCGGCGGTCCCTATCAAGAACTGCCCGATAGCCACGAGCCTCGGCGTTTTGGGGCGCAAGTGGACGATCCTGATCCTCAGGGACATCTCCATGATGAAGATGGAGAGGTTCAACCAGCTCCTGAAGGCGACCCCGGGGCTGACCCCGAGGGTCCTCTCCAACAGGCTCCGTGAGCTCGAGAGGGAGGGAATGATTGAGCGGGTCGAGGAGAGGAAGGGACCGAATTTCGTTCGGTGGGGGCTGACGGAGAAAGGGAACGACACCATTCCCATCCTGATGAGGTTCGCGGCCTTTGGGTCAAAGTGGTATGCCGAGGAGGTGTTTGAGGACAAGACGCCCAAGAGGCTGCGAGAAGTCTACCCCGCGTGGGAAGGTCAAAGCGTCGAGAAACGCTACCCGTAGAGAACAACCGGTTGGTCGAGTTCGACTAACTGTTTGTGTAGAGGACACGAGGGTCGTCTACGCGAAGCTGTCCGCCGGGGACGGGACGGTCGTGATGTTTGGCGTGAAACAGCACATCGGAATCTACGCATTGCAACACCTCGATGACCCTGCCTCTCCGTCATTTACTCAGATCGTCTGATTTGGTTACGCTTCTGTCATAGTGCAAGGGCGAACGTCTCCGCGCCTTTCTGGACGGCGGCTCGAGACGTCTTGCGGTCTCGTGCCCTACGAATATCGCCGCGATTGCGAACAACTTATGCGGGATCTTTGGGGATGCCTCTCAAAGCGGGAATCACGAAAAGAATCGTCTACCCGGAACCAGGAAAAACACTTCCAGCACTATCGTCAAGGCAATCGCCGTGGCTCCCTTCGTGGAGGCGAACCCTGCAGAGATGAGAGCGAGGGCAGAGCCGGCATACCCGTCCAAAACCACTTCGAAATAGCGGATCCATAGCGCCTTACCAGCCTCCACCCCTTTCCCAGACAACCAAGCGGCGCGCAGGACTGTGCCGCCGATGGACGAGGGCGTCGATAGAGTGATGAACTCGCTGCCGATTCTGGCAACCGCCAAACCTCTCAGATCTAGCTTCGGGTCACGGGCCAGACCTGTCGCTATCACTCTGAACCTCACGACTTGGACGAGCAGTCTAGATACAGACGTAGCAGCCGCCAAGCCGAATGCCTAGCCGAGCCGTGCAAGGCCTGAAAGAGTCACGCCCGAAAATAGTGAGATAACAATGACAACGGCGGAGCTTGCGACAAGACCGACGGCGACCCACCTCGTTACCGATTTGGGCAGCCTAAAGTCAGCTGCAGGCTGCTCAGTCCCCTTCAACAATCCATGGTGGGCTAGGCGCGCATTCTTGACCATTTCGTGACATTTTCCGCTTCCGCGGCGCGCGAGGACAACCGACCCGGAGCTTTCAATGGACTCGGAGAACCGCGGCGAGTCAACGAATATGAAATTCGAAGGAGACCTAGTGGGACTTAGCTGGCAATCGGCTTCCTTGCCTTGATGTGCGAGCTGTGATAGCTGAAAGGATATTTTCCGATATTCGAATCCGAAACGTGTTCGATTTCTACTTCTTGAAATCCAGCAATCCTGAGCAACCTCTCGTAGTCTGAATCGGTCAGAGCCCCCGCGATACAAGCCGACCAGGAGTCCATGTCATTTCTTGCGCTGTCGGGAATCTCCTTCGGAAGGGTAACGTCCGCGACCGCGAAGATTCCGCCCCCTTTCAGGACACGAAAAGACTCCCCAAAGACCGCCGGCTTGTCGGGAGAGAGGTTGATCACGCAGTTTGAAATGACGTAGTCCACGGTGCCGGATTCGACCGGCAGGTGCTCGATCTCTCCAAGCCTGAACTCCGCATTCGCGTACCTGTCTCCGTACTTCGACTTGGTCTCCCGCGCCCTCCAGAGCATCTCAGGCGTGGCATCGACGCCTATTGCCCTGCCTTTCCTCCCCACCATCAAGGAAGCCCTGAAGACGTCTATCCCTCCTCCGCTTCCTAGGTCGAGAACGACGTCGCCTTCCTTAGGGGTCACCAGGAGAAGAGGAGAGCCGCAGCCTGCGTTGACCGAGGAGGCCTCGATTGGGATCGCCTCGCCAAAGGACACCATCGTCGAGTCGTTGCAGCTGTCTCCACCACAGCATTCGACCTCGGAGGATGTCGCCATCTTGGCGTACCTCTCTTTGACGGCCTTCCTAATCTCCTGCTCGGACATTCTCTCGTCTTGTATGACGGGGAGCTATTTATTGTCTAAGACGATACCCGCCCAAGGGTCGCCTATTTTCCGGAGCGCGGAATCCACTTGCAAACCCTTATGTAGCGAAGTCCGAAAAAGCGCGAGAATTCATGGGCAAGATTTTGGTAACGGGAGCCGCGGGCCAGATAGGCTCCGAGCTCGTCGTCGCCCTCCGAGAGAAGCACGGCGAGGAGAACGTCATCGCCACTGACATCCTGCTCAAAGCCGTCGAGCGGGTGCTCCCGACAGGCCCCAACGAGCAGGTGGACGTCACCGAGATCAGGAAGCTCCGCGAGGCCATCGGGACGTGGGGCGTGACCACAATCTACCACCTCGCGGCCATACTCTCAGCAGCGGGCGAGAAGAACCCGCAGATGGCATGGGACGTCAACATGGAGGGCCTCCAGAACATCCTCGAGCTCTCCAGGGAGATGGGGGTCAAGCGGGTCTACTGGCCCAGCTCCATCGCGGTCTTCGGGCCGGGCATCCCCAAGGTGAAGACGCCCCAAGACGTGCCGCTGGTGCCCACGACGATGTACGGGATAACGAAGGCCGCGGGCGAGCTCTACTGCAACTATTACCACCATCGATACGGAATCGACGTCCGCTCGATCAGGTATCCGGGCATCATCAGCAACAAGGTGCCTCCGCACGGGGGGACGACCGACTACGCCGTCGACATGTTTTACCAGGCGATATTGAGGAAGCGGTACACGTGCTTTGTGAGGGAGGACACGGTCCTCCCGATGATGTACATGCCTGACGCCATCCGTGCCACTCTGATGATAATGGATGCCAGCCCGAAGAGCGTCACCTACCACATGGGGCACAACCTCTCGGGCATGAGCTTCTCCGCAGGCGAGCTCGCCAGAGAGATCAAGAAGCACATCCCCGACTTCGCCTGCGAGTTCGTCCCCGACTTCCGACAGAAGATCGCGGACTCCTGGCCGCAGTCGGTCGACGACAGCCTCGCCCGCAGGGACTGGGGGTGGAAGCCGAAGTACAACCTCGCCGCCATGACCAAGGACATGATCAAGGAGCTGAGCGCTCGGGCGAAGCAGGGCAGGCTCTCGGCATGAGCGCATGAAAAGGAAATAAGGCCTGAGCGCGAAGACCGAGGTATTCTGAGATGAGAAGGGACCCCACTTCGTTCCTCGGGGAGGAATACCGCGCGCTCGTCCAGAGCGACCTGGACTGGAAGATCAGGACGCTGCAGGGACCGAGCACGCCCTGGTGCCATATAGACGGCAAGAAGGTGCTGATGCTTTGCTCTAACAACTACCTCGGGCTCACAAACCACCCCACGCTCAAGAAGGCCGCAGTCGACGCGGTCAAGTCCCACGGCGCGGGCTCGGGCTCTGTCAGGGCCATCGCCGGGAACATGGACCTGCACATCCAGCTCGAGGAGCGGCTCGCCCACTTCAAGCGGGCTGAGGCTTCGCTGGTCTACCAGACGGGATACGCCGTGAACAGCGGGCTGATCCCGCAGCTCGTGGGCGAGCAGGACATCGTCATTAGCGACGAGCTGAACCACGGCAGCATAATCGACGGCGTCAGGCTCTCCCGCGCGGAGCGGGCCGTCTACAAGCACGCCGACATGGCCGACCTAGAGAGGGTCCTCAACGAAGCGGAGAAGCACGTCCCGCAGTATCGCAGGATGCTCGTGATCACCGACGGCGTCTTCTCGATGGACGGGGACATCGCCCCTCTCGACAAGATAGCCAAGCTCTCGGGCGAGCACGGCGCTTTAGTCTACGTCGACGACGCCCACGGGGAGGGAGTCCTCGGCGAGGGCGGGCGCGGCATCGTCTCCCACTTCCGCCTCGACAGGAAGCATGTCCAGATCGAGATGGGGACCTTCTCCAAGGCGTTCGGCGTCGTCGGCGGGCACGTCTCGGGCTCGCGCGACCTGACGAACTTCGCCTACAACAAGTCGAGGACCTGGCTGCTCAGCGGCTCGCACCCGCCCGCCGTCGCCGCGGCGTGCATCGCGGCCATAGACGTCCTGGAGAACGAGCCTGGGCGCGTCCGGGCGCTCTGGAGCCACACGAGGCACTTCAAGAAGAGGATGAGCGAGCTTGGGTTCGACATCGGAAAGAGCGAGAGCCCGATAACCCCGATCATGGTCGGCGAGGCCGAGGTCGCGAAGAAGCTGAGCGCCCGCCTCTTCGAGGAGGGCGTCTTCGCGCTCCCCATCGTGTTTCCGATGGTCCCCAAGGGCAAGGCTCGGATACGGACCATCATGAACGCCGCGCTTACTCAGGAGGACCTAGAGTTTGCGATCGGAGCCTTCGAGAAGATTGGGAGAGAGCTCGCCCTCGTAGCGCGGCACTAGGGCCGTCAGGCCATCGCCTGCGCCTGGATGAGCTCGGCCAGCTTCTGGAAGTAGAGCCTCGTAGCCAGGGGCATCGCGGCAAGGTTTGCGTCGATCGCCTGCAGGACCTTGTCGACGGCCCTCCTCGACGTCTTGAACTCGAACTTCATCGTCAGGATCGGGTCCCTGATCACCTGTATGCTGTCCTTGAGGTGGGGGGGCGCCCTCGCCTTGGCGTCGATCTCCACCTTGCGATACCACGCCGCGAGGACCTCGGGGTCGAGCCCGAGCTTGAGGCGCTCAATCTCCTGGACGAGCCTCTGAATCAGCCGCATCTCGCTGCCGTCGGACATCCTTTCTTCCTCCGTCAGCTGCAGCGCGACTGCAGTATCTCAGTCTTCTCGTACTCGGCTTCCCAGACGTGCAAGCTATTCCTCGCCCTCCTTACCGTGATCAGGGCATAGCCCTCTGGTGCGTCGGAAAG
>JBGPFY010000068.1:0-5556 GCA_041483615.1 Nitrososphaeria archaeon
CCCGGTCTTGCCGCCCACCTTCGTCTCGACCAGGCGTCGATGGAGCCTCTCTTCCATCACCTTCACGCGATCCCACGCGTTCCTGTATGAGATCCCGACCTCCTTCGCCGCCTGTGTCAGGGAACGGGTCTCGGCGACCCTCCTCAGCAGGAAGGCGTCGGTCTGGTCGAGGAGCACCTCCTTTTCGCCGTCCTCCATCCAGAGGCGGAAGGCCGGCCTCAGAGTCGGCTTGGAACCCTTGCTCGTTGACCCCTGCACCCTCATCACGTCAACCGCCGCCGCGGTATAAACCGTTGTGGATTGGAGGGGCGCACGAGTTCTCTGCCGCCCTTCCGCCGCCGAGCAGCAACGCTTATTTGCGTTATGCACACCGATGCATAACGGTATGCGAGCGCGCGTGGGAGGGTCATCCCGCGTTGTAACGGTCGGCGCGATGGCGGTCGTGGCGGTGGTAATAGCCCTCGCATACGTTTCGTCATCTCAGGGAGCTCAGTCCGTCACAACGAGCGGAGCGGCGAGGAGCTCGGTTTCCGCACCGGTGGCTCCCCTGATAACTTTCAACGCGGACGCCTACACCGCGGAGGTCCAGGAGCTCCTCAACGGTTTCACGGGAGCCACGGGGATTCCCGTCGCGCCCACCCACTCGGCTGGGTCGTTCGCCTTGGCAAGGCAAATCGCCAGTGGCAGCCAGGTCGACGTCTTTGTCCCCGTGGCGCTCTCCGCGGCCGCCCCCAGCAGCCTCGGAAGCCTGTCGTCCGGTTGGGCGATAGGGTTCGCGTCTGACCAGATGGTCATCGCCTACTCGAACTCGACTTTGTCCGTGCCCGCGGCAGCAGGGGTCATCTCCGAGTATCAGCTGGCTGCGAAGTCCAACGCCACCGGCGATTGGAATGCCATGTTCGCGTCTCTGACCTCGGGTGGGGTCAAGGTGGGCATCTCTGACCCCAACGCCGACCCGGCAGGGCTTCGTGGATGGCTGGTGCTTGAGGCCGCGGGGTCGCTCTACGGCGACGACAACAACTCCGCCTATTCCTCGTCTCTGCTGAAGGAGAGGGCCAACATCACCGGCTCGGCGGCCGCGAACATGGTAGCCCCCCTCCAGGCGGGTCAGATGCAATTCCTCTTCATCTACAAGTCCGCCGCGATCGCGCAGCACCTCGGATATTTTCAGCTCGACCACAGGGTCAACCTAGGCGACCCCAAGCTCGCGATGAGCTACGCGCAGCTGACCTACACCCTCGCCGCAGGTCCGACGAAAGGGTCGCCCATCATCCTATGCGCGACCATTCCTGTGAACGCCCCGCACGCTTCTGAAGCGATCCAGTTCGTCCAGTACGTGGCGAAGGGCTCTGGCGCCGTCCTCTCGGCGTACGGGCTGCTGCCATTCACTCCCCCGCGCCTCTACAACAACACGGCGGCCCCCGGATTCGTCGCGCAGATGCTGTCGCAGGGGGTCATCGCACGGGGCGGGAGCCTCGGCCCGTGAAGGAGGTGCGCGAGCCCCCATGAACTGGTTGAGGGTCATCGCTCTGACATTCCTCTTCCTCCTGCTCGTCCCCATCGCCGTCCTGCTCTACTATGGGCTCGGCCCGCTCAGGACGCCCATCGGCTTCGGGCCCGAGGTCTTCCGCTCCGTCGCCCTGTCCCTGGTCTCGTCGGGATTGGCGGCGGCCATCGACGTGGTCGCGTTCACACCGCTCGCATATTACCTCGCGCGCAACAGGAACAGAGTGACCGAGTCCCTTGTCGACATTCCGGTCAGCATCCCCCATCCGATAATCGGTGTCGCGCTCCTGGTCATCAGCAGCCCCATAACCCCGATAGGAGCTTTCCTGGTCTCGGTGGGAATCAACCTTTTCAACAGCGTCGCGGGCTTGGTGATGGCGCTGGTCGTGGTCTCCGCGCCCATCTACGTAAAGTCCCTGCAGCCGTACTTCGAGTCGCGGGACCCGTCGCCCGAGCAGTTCGCGATGGGTCTTGGCGCGTCTCAGCTCAGGACCTTCCTGGGTGTGGTGTTGCCGGACTCCTCGCGGAGCGTCGTCAGCGGGGCTTTGATCGCGATGAGCAGGGCCCTGAGCGAGTTCGGCTCGATAGCGATACTCGCATACTACGTCTTGCAGTTCCCTTTCTACGGGGTCAACCCGGCCGCCGTCCTGATCTACCAATACTACAGCTACTACGGGCTCGGGGCCGCGGTGACGACCTCCGTGACCCTCATAGCCGTCTCGGTCCCACTGGCGCTGGCCGTGCGGTTCATCCGGAGGGAGTAGCGCGTGGCGACATGATTGATGTCGACGTCCGGAAGCGGCTGGGCCGATTCTCCCTCGACGTGACGATGAAGGAAGGCGGGTTCATCTGCCTGTCCGGCAAGAACGGCTCGGGCAAGACCACCTTCGTCAGGGTCGTCGCCGGCCTGCTCAAGCCCGACGGTGGGTACGTCAGGGTCAACGGGCGGGAGATCACCGGCCTGCCGATAGAGAGGAGGGGCGTCGTGATGGTGACCCCCGAGTCGTCCATCCCCGGCTTGGAGGTCGACGCGCACATTCGGTGGGGCGCCAGGCTGAAGGGGGCGGAGATTAGCGAGGAGAAGGTCGCGGCTGTCAAGGCCGAGCTCGGGATAGACTTTCATGGCAAGGTCGGGAAGCTGAGCCTGGGCACGCGCGAACGCGTGACCCTGGCCACGGCGCTCATCTCAGCGCCCGCCGGGATTCTTGTCGACGAGGCGTTCTCGAACCTGCATGAGCGCGAGGATTTCATCTCGTCGTATCGCAAGCTGACCAGCGACGCCGCAATCGATGTTGTCTTCTCCACTCAGGACGATTCCGACGGGAGGCTCGCCCAGCACATGTACTCGATTGTGGACGGCAGGGCGACGAGGAGGTTCTGAGCTCGCGTATGGGACGGAAGCGCCGTCCTTCTTCTGTCAGGGCCGCTGGTTAAGCGCTCTGAACTCGAAACCGCACTTTATGCAGACGCGCCTCCCCGGCTGGTCGGATACGACCTGCCTGGTGCCGCACTTTGGGCATTCCGTCGCGGTCTGGGCCGGGGCGAAAGGAACGCTATGCTGCTCTCGCACCTTGTCTATTGCCTTCGCGTAAGCGTCACGATGAGATCTTCCCATTTCAATATACCTGAAAGTGACCCTTTCTCACCCTGCTATAAGGCATCTGCATCCAAAGTCCTGACCTCGTTGTGCCTCAGGCCGTACGCCTAAAGCCTGGAGAGCTCTGCCGGAGATATGTAGTCCAACTCCCTCTCCCTCTGCCTGTAGTCTGGGCAGGTCTTGGCCAGCCTTCTCTTGAAGGCGGGCGAGTGGTCGAAGACCTCGAGGTGCGTCAGCTCGTGCAGGATGACGTACTCGCGGAGCCTCTCCGGGAGGGCGATCAGTTGCCAGCTGAAGGAGAGCCTGCCGTTCCTGGTGCAATAGCCCCAGTTCTTTATCTCTCTGACGTCGGCCATCTTGTAGTTCGCGGGAAGCGTCGCGGCGAGGTCTGAGAGCTTCTTCACGACGTATCTCGACGTCTCCTTCAAGAACCACCTGCGCGCGAGCTCCCGCACCCTCGACCTGTCGCTCGCCCGGACGACCACGGTCCCGTGGTCTGGGTCGGGAAGTATCTCCTCCTTCTCCAAGCACTCTTCGTAGACTATCTCGAGGAACTTCCCGTCGAACATCACCCTCTTGTCGTCGAGGATCCTCCTGGTGTTCTGCATCTCTTCGTACTTCTGCAGAATCCACTCTCTTCTCTGGCTAATCGCCGCCCCGGCGTCTCCCAACCGGCCGCGCGGGAGGACGACCTCGAGGGTGAGGTCGGGCCTGAACCTGAAGTACGTGTAGCGCCTGCTCGTCCCGCGCAACACAAGGTACTCGATTCGCCTCCCACCAATCTCGAGCGCGGGCAAGAAATCCTCGCGCCGCTGCTGACGGGGTTTGGATTTAACTCTGCTACGAATTGTTGGCCTGCTCGGTAAAGCCCAGGCTACCAGATATAGTTGACACCACCTACTTGGTAGTAAAATACTACTAGGTTTATATGCCGTACTGACATAGCAACTGCCGACCGAAAATGACAATGCTACAGGACCCGTTACTTCCGTACGTCGGATACCTCGCTCTCGCTCTACGAGTGTGGGTGGGAGCTAATTTCATCATCCACGCGCGCCCGAAGCTCGGGCAAGGGATGGTGCAGACCACCCAATGGATGAAGAGCATGGGAATGCCCAAGGGGGCGGCCTACGCCGCCACCGCGCTAGAGCTCGGCGGGGGGATAGCGTTGATCTTAGGGCTGTTGGTCCCCATAGTAGGCGCACTTTTCGTGGTCTTCATGGTGGCGAACTCAGTCATGAAGAAGAGGAAGATGCACGCCGACTACATCGCGCAGGGGAAGCCCTCCTACGAGATCGACGCGCTCTACTTGGCTCTGGCCCTGGTCCTCGTGTTTTTGGGCGCCGGCGTGTTCTCTCTCGACGGGGCAATAGGCATCTAGGGGTCGGACCATCCGGCCTCTGCCCCGTCGAGGACCCTTTTTTCTGAACCTTCGGATTTAGCAGGGGCGTGCCACGAAAGCCTTTTGTCGCTGGAAACCGTCCGTAGCGGCTGCCAGCGAGCTTGTCCAAGAAGATCAACATTGCCGTCAACATGTATAACTTCCAGTGGACGTTTCCTGAGATGGTCGCTGACGAACTAGGGCTATATGCGAAGCACGGCCTCGAGGTCAAATGGCGGGACGTCACTCCTGCGGGGACCGCCGACAAGGCGGCCCTCTATACAGAGCTCCTCAAGAGCAAGAAGACCGACATCTACCACGCGGGAGAGTGGGTGTGCATCCTCCGAGTCCTGGGCTCAAAGGGGGCGAGGATAGCCTCGAAATCCATGCCATCGCCGGGGACGATGAACGCCACCTTTTCGCTGTGGATCCGCAAGGACTCGAGGTATGTCGGTCCGGCAGACCTCAAGAACAAGCCCATCGCGATCGAGATGGGGACCGGGTCGTATTACACGACCCTCCAAGACCTTGAGCGGTTCATGCCCAAGGAGTCCGCCAAGCTTGTCCCGGTGGGCGAGCCTCACAAGCGCTTCCTCGCTCTCCTGAACAAGGAAGTGGAGGCGGCATCCTTGCTCAGCCCCTGGGCGGACTTTGGGAAGGCCGCTTCCCTTGTTGAGATTCTCAAGACGACGAGGTCGAACCCGACGACGATCGTGGTGCGCCAAGACGACGACACCGACAAGTTGAGGCGCTTCTTCGCCGCGACGAACGCGGCCATCGACGCGATAAACAAGAAGCCCGACGAATTCAGGGAACTCTACTTCAGGAAGGTGGAGCGGACCCTGAGCGAGATGCCGGCGAAGGTGAGGAAGATTGCACAGGGAGTGAGGAAGACGCTTCGTGTTCCCAAGTGGAATCACTGGGTCGCATATGAGAAGCGCGACTTCGACCCGACATACGCGTGGATGGTGGACAGGGGTCTCGCGCCCAGCGGTCACACCAGCAAAGAGGTAGTTGCCGTCAACTCGAAGGAGGTCTTCGGCTAGGCGCTGCTGCGCCTTACGGCACCCCG
>JBGPFY010000069.1:0-5555 GCA_041483615.1 Nitrososphaeria archaeon
AGGAGCAGCTCGGATAATCACCCTCTGCCCAGGCCCGGATGAACTCTTGCCTGACTCTGGAGGGAGAATTGAGAATCACCCTCGGGACAATTTTTCGTGTCGCGCCCGTCCCTGTAGATTGCTTTAGGAAGTGTGCGATGATCTTGTTGTTGAATGCGATGCGTAAAGCATTCTCGCCGTGTCTATGCTTTCTAGTCGTTATTCCAAATCTTGTCTTCAGAATCCGTTGAAGTTCATTTACTATCCTCTTGTCTTCCTTGTTGAGCGTAAAGATGATTGAGTATTGCATGCCCTTTTCGATTATCGCATTTCCTTCCGCCGCGTAATACCCTAGCAGTCGGGCGATGTCGTCGTCAATCTCAAGAGTTGGGCTGATTTTCGTCTTAGCACCTTTGTAGCAGAGCTTGACCTTCTCGTGCTCGGTTGCCGTCAGACGGTCCCAATATGTGAGTGGAAGCTTCGCAAAGTGCCGCCATCGCCACCACGTCCACTTCGGAACGCGTCCCTGCCTCAGCCTGTCAAACACAGACCTGGGGACATCTGTAATGAAAATGCTCTCCGCAGCCTTTCCCTTGAAAAGATCGCTCAGGTTCACTTTCAGATTCGAACTATTGGGTTCGGGTATCGCCCTGGTGCCTATGACGAAGTCTCCCTTGACGATCTGAGATGCCGGTAGGGAGAGAATCTTTCCCTTGCGCAGGACGAAGAGAGAATGACCCGGGGTAACTGAAACATTCCGGCCCGTCCTGAGCGTGAACCTCAGCAGTTTGTCGGGGTACTTGTGTCTGAAGACATACTGAATCGGGGTCCATCTAACCTCGTATGTTTCGCGATCGAAGGATACAACTTCTAGAGAGCTGGTGTATTTCCTACCCTCTTCGTCGCGTCCCCTGAAGAATGGGTCCACTAGTCTGCCCATCTCGGTGATATTCACTCGTCCATTCTGCCTATAGATGATCGGTTCTTTGTAATCAAGGCTGAAGGCGAAGACCCCCACGTGGAAGTGGATGAGCTTCTCGATGTCGACGGTGAAGGGGATCTTGTCGTCGATGACCCCGAGAAGGTTGCCGAACCTGTAGTCGGCAGGCTGCTGCCCCTTCGGCACCCTGTAGCAGATGAGCTTCTGGACCGAGTCGCGGCTGAGGAGCCTCACGGAGCTCCCGGCGAGGGGGGCGTAGGGCTTCCTCTCGAAAGCAATCGTGCCGTCCGTCGACGTCTTCATGACGTAGCCGATCGGGGCGGCGACTATCTCTATCCAGGTGCTTTTGGAGCCCTTCTTCCACTCGCTCTCGATGAGCTCCATGAACTCCTTGCGTATCGCTGCGGGCTGGGACCTGTCGAGGTTGGGCTGGGAGTAGTGCATGGGGAAGACGTCGGCTATCTCGTAGACCGAGAAGACGTCTTCGGCACCGAGGGTCTGCACGTTGGGGATAGCGAGGAGCTGCCCTGTGGCGAGCTTCTTGACGACGTCAGGACTGTAGTCGCACTCTATCACCGCAGTGCTGAATGTTACGGTCGAGCTGCCGTCTGCTGTCTGCCTCGTTGTAGAGATAATCTGCCTGAGCCGTCCCCGGAACTCTCCGTCCAAGTCGTCGAAGACCGTCGTCTGCTGCATCATCTCATTTGCCTCCCTTCCTCTTAGCCTCGACCTGGCTCCGGTAGTCCCTGAACCTCTGGGAGAAGAGCACCTGCTGGTCCAGCTCGGACTTCGCCATCTCCACCTCCACCGCGCCGAGGTAGGCGTTCCTGCTCTGCTGGAGGACGAACTTTGCCTTCTTGTCAGCCAGGAAGAGCGGGTAGTTGTGGCCGAGGGCCTCGGGGACGACCTCCCCGGACATCTGGAAGAGGATCGACATTGCGAGGTTGGTCATCGCGGATTCTCGCATGTTGAGTATCGGAGTAATCTTCTCGTCTATCTCATTGTCCTTGTTGTGGATGACAAGGTCTCCCCAATGGTCGAACCCCGCGTAGGCGGGCCTGTCGAACGTGAAGACGTGGGACCTCACTGCGGGGTCGCTCCTGCTGCTCCATAGCTGCATGTAGGTCTTCACGAACACCCTCTCGGGGTAGATCACGTTGCGATAGGCCCCGCGCGCTCTGGCCTCCCCCCGCGGGAGGCTGTCGTCGGCTATGGGCACCATGGTCCTGAACGCGGCGTCGATGTCCACTGTGTGCCATGGCGTCGGGACGCTAGCGGCGTTCACGACGCTGTTGGTCTGCAGGAGCATCTTGTCGCTGTTGAAGTTGGGGAGCGTATGCGCAAAGTCCGCCAGCTTGGAGCTCTGCAAGAGCGGCACGACCGTCTTGACCAGCTCCGAAGCGCCTGAGTCCTTAGTGAGGCCTATGGGCAGGATGTTCTCCGACCAGGCCATCCGCGTGAGCTCGAGGACGAATATCAGGACGAGGTAGTCGATGTCGTCGGCGGTTATCCACCGCTCATTTTTGTCGCCAGCCTTGATTCTCAGGGGGTGCTCGCTCTTGGGGTTGAAGACGTGGTCGGCCACCGCGACCGCGGCGGACACTACCCGCTTCCGATAGTCCCTGATGTCGGGCCTGAGCTTGAACTTCCTGTCCTCGCCGTCGCCGCCCTCCTCGAAGACGTGGTAAGCCGAGTCGAGCTCTCGCAAGTCCTCTCGTAGGGCGGGAAGGTGGGACCGGTCGGCGCCCACGTTGTCGAGTACCTGAGCGAGGGTCCTCTCGGCGCCGTCGAAAAGCGACAATACGGCCGCGAGCTTCAGAAGCTGGCTCCGCGGGGACGGTATCTTGAGCTGGGGGTTGGCCACGAGCAGCCTCGCGAGCTCCAGGTCGAAGTTCGTCACCTTGCCTGAGGGCGTCTGCATGCCCTCGAGTACGGAGAGGTGGTCTTGGACGAGGTCCCGGGTGCTCCAGACGATGTGCGCCACGTCCCCGGCGAGCGGCCTGTCCAGGAGGACGACCTTGAACAAGTCGTCGGAGGTGACCGCCTTGAGCGCTATGTAGTACTCGGCCAGATGCATCACCGCGTTGGGGAGGCGCTCCGCCTCGACGTCGACCTCGGTTCCTGACTCGGTCCTCTGCCCGAATACCGTTGCGGCGTCCTCCTCGGAGAGGGGGATCGAGGCGGAGACCGCCGCGGAAGACCGGTTCATCGGAGACGGGTCGCCCACCTTTATCTCATCATCCTCGAACCGCAATGCCCCGGAATAGCCAAAAGCACCAACGTAGAAGACGAGCAAGTCGAGGTGCTGGTCCACGGAGCACGTCCCGTCGATGGCGATGTACTGGACCTCGTCCCTGCCGAAGAACTTCCTACCGGTCGAGCTCGCGGACTTGTGGTCTACGCGGAACCGCATCAGTTTCTGGATTTCGGGCCCGCCCGACGCTTTCAGCTCGTCTATCTTGCCCTTGAACGAATTGAGCAGGAACCGCGTGGAGCTCCTGACCTCTTGCATGGTCCTCGCCTCGAGCTCGGGGAGGTCTGAGGGTCCTGAGGACATGGGGAGACGATTCTGGAAGAAAACCAATCCGGTTTAAGCTTTGGTTCGTCCGCTCAAGCACGCGAAAAGGCGGCGTGCTATTTTTTCTTCGCGGCCCGCTTCTTGCGTGTCATGCGGAAGACGAACCTCAGCAGAGGCTCGCTGATCCCCATCGCGTCGCGCATCGAGACCATGCCCAGCGGCTTTCCGTCCTTGTCGACCACGGGAAGGTGCCTCACGCCTCCCTTTATCATCCTGTCAACCGCGGTCACTATGCCCTCGTTGGGGCTGGCCATCAGGGACGTCTTCGACATTATGCTGGTGACGGGCACGCTCTTTCCAACCAGCGACTTGGTCACCGCGAAGAGGATGTCCCTCTCCGTGATTATCCCGGCCATCAGGCCTTCCTTGTCGACGACTATCACGCTGCCGATGTTCTGGTCCCACATCATGCTCGCCGCCTCGTCTATCGTCATCCCCTCGGGGATGACCTTCGGCGGAACCTCCATGAAGTCTCTCACCTTCGCGCTGAGGTGGTCGGCAGTCTTCGACAAGAGAACCGACGCGCGGATTCTGCCACATATAACGGTTAGTCCGAGGGAAATGTTTCATGTTCGGTTGGTCTGCGGAGGCTGCGACTCTAGGTCACGCGCTTCGCGACGTCGGCCCTGCTGAAGTAGAGGAGCGAGACCACGACCGCGCTGAGCGCGTACGCCGCTATCAGGGCCGCCGACATCACGATGGAGGTCTCCACGGGGCTGGCCCCGCCGAATCGGAAGAGCGTGAGGACGTTGCTGGGGAAGCTCGGCTCCGCGAGGAGGAGCGGGAGCGAGTCGACGGGGGAGGTCGGGAGGTAGAGGTTCGCCACCCTGTAGATCTCGCTCCCCGTCAGGCCGTAGATCAGGTTGAGGTAGATGCCGAGTATCTGGCTCGTGAAGAAGACCGCGGAGGAGAGGATGTACGAGAGCGACGACCTCCTCATCAGCTCCCCCACCATGAACGCGAAGGAGTAGAAGACCAGGGCGGAGAAGACCTGGGAGGCGAGCGTCAGCGGCAGGATCCCGAGCGCCGTCTGCGGGCCGAAGACGAAGGTCGCCGAGGCGATGCTCAGCATCGCGTTGAGGACGACTATGGCGATGAGAAGCGAGTAGCCGCCGAGATACTTCCCGAAGAAGTACTCGCCCCTGGAGACCGGCTTCGAGAGCAGGACCTCGGCGGTCCCCTGCTCGTACTCCTCCGACATCGAGCCGGCCGCTATAAGCAGGGCGATGAACTGGAGAAAGAAGGCCTGCGGGACGAAGACGCCGACAATCCAGAGGTACGGGTGGAGCGGCGGGGGGACTATCGCCGTGTGGCTCGCGGCCAGGGCGTAGTAGGGGGCCGTGTCGATCAGGATGGTGAGGGCCACCAGGGCGAGGACCTTCTTCCTTGCCACCGCCCGCCTGACCTCGTAGCGGGCGAACGTCAGCACCCTGCTCGCCCTCATTGGGGCGGCGTCCCCCTTATCGCGCTGATGTAGGCCTCGTCAAGCTCGCTCCTCGAGTAGCCAAGGCCGACGAGCTTCGCGCCTGAGTCCACCACCAGCTTTGAGATCTCGGCCCTCGGGTCGGAGTCGGTGGAGACCTCGACGAGGAGGCCTTCGGCCGTCGCGCTCACGCGCTTCACGCCCCTCAGGGAGGAGATGCGACCAAACAGCGGGCTGCTCGCGCTCGCCGCCGTCGAGGCGCCTTCGATCTCGACCTGGATGGCCCTCGAGCCCAGGCGCTGCCGGATGAACTCCTCGATCCCTCCCCTGAACAGTATCCTCCCGGAATGGATCACGACCAGGCTGGTGCAGAGCGACTCGACCTCCGAGAGTATGTGGGAGGACATCACTATGGTCCCGCCGTCTCTGACGAAATCCCTGAAGATCGACCGGAACTGGACGACCCCCGCGGGATCTATCCCTATCATGGGCTCGTCGAGGATAAGCACCTTCGGCGACGCCATGATCGCCTGCCCGACGCTGAGCCTCTGGAGCATCCCCTTGCTTAGCTTGGCTATCTGGTAGTCCTGGTATTGGTTGTGGCCGACCTTCTCCAGCAGGACCGGGAGCTGCTC
>JBGPFY010000070.1:0-5473 GCA_041483615.1 Nitrososphaeria archaeon
CGCTGATCTCGTCTATTATGGACTGCAGCCCCTTCGCGATGAACTCGTTGTAGCTGTTGAGGTGCTGCCTCGCCACGCCCTCCTTCTGGAGGATGTCGCGCAGGACCGCCCAAGAGTCGAGCTGCTTCGTAGTGGTCGCCAAGTCCCTCTACGCCTCCACCACGTATCTGTAGTAGACCGTCTCGCCCGCGGTCTCGCTACCCCTGGTGACCTTCACAAAGTCACCGGGCTTGGCACCGATTGACTTTGCGGCCGCATCTGTGGACAGGACGAACGGGAACTCGTGCGGAGACGCGTTGTATTTCTTCAGGGTTGCTGCTGCCTCATCGGGGGGCATCAGCTCGTGCTTCGGGACGAGCAGGTGGTCGGTAATCTTGAAAGGAAGCTCTTCTTCCTTCTTCTTTGCCCTCGTCGTCTTTGCCTTGGCAGGCATTAGAAAGCCTCGTCTCCATCCATAATTAACCCTAGCATAGGTCTAGAATACACTCTAAAGGACCCAAAAAAAGCATACTTATCGGAGTTATTTAAGAATTTTGAGAGGCTTGGCGGCGGGTTGTGGTGGAATGGCGAAGGATTTTCGACGTTTATCCCATACCCTCCCACGGCAAGGTTCGGGGCGTGTTTTCAGACGCTACGCCGAGAATCGGCTTCGAGCCGAGCCCAGCAACACTTCTCGCCCGGCGCCAGCCTAGTGTGAGATTTTTATCTGACTTGTGTCGATACCTATAGTCGCGGCGAGAACAGGAGGCATGAACTCAATCAGGAAGGCGATCGGCGTGGGACTGCGAGGATCGGGCGCCCAGACTCCGATGACCACAACTCGCACGCCAAGGAATGCCTCGGAGACTAGGGTCGCGTCCGCCGGATTAGTCTTATCAGGTAACGAACGGACAGTACGCGTCGAACCTCCCTGGAGTTCTGCCCGTCCCCAGAAACGCCGAGACATACCTAGGAAAGAGATAACTTGCCGCTAGCTGCGAAATATCCGCCCTCGTCTGCCCAACTGCAGACCTTCCAATCGCCCAAGACCAAGAAACGGGTTTTCGCTATCGTCGTTGCAGTCCTCCTTGTCTTGAACTTCATCACGTTTGTCACGGCGTATCCGGAGACGATGGTGGTCGATTCTGGTTGCTGCGCTCCCAATCAGGTTCTTGCCAAGGATTTCTCGGCATACTATTCAGCCGGTTGGAGACTCTTCCACGCCCCTGCAGAGGTCTATACCCACGGCCCCGTGGACGACGGCGAGTATCCGGTCATCCCGCAGCCCGAGGGATACAAGTACCTCCCTTCATTTCTGCTCATGGCGTCTCCCCTGCTGCTCCTTCCCTACCAGAGCGCCCTTCTCACTTTCGACGTCCTCCAATTCCTGCTGCTCCCGCTGATAGCGTTGCTCCTGTACGAGTTGATCAAGGAGAGGCGGCTTGCGGTGATAATCCCTGCTGTTGTCGCAGTATTGCTCGTCCCATTGCCGCTTCCAACTCCCCAGTGGTCCATCTCGATAAGCTACTATTGGCAATGGGCCGAGGGCCAATCGAAGGTGCTGGACACTTTCCTCCTGTTGTCAGCCTTGTACCTCGCTAAGTCCAACAAGCCCCGCCTTGCGGGCGTGACGTTGTCGTTCGCGGCCTTCGACCCCCGCTTCGCCCTCCTCGCAATCCCACTTTTCGTCACCTACAGCGACAGCAGGGCGGTCAGACGCTCATTGGCCTTCGCTGCCTCGGCCTTTGTCGTGATCAACGCGCCCCTCCTCTACCCGGCTATGGGGATTGGCTTTCTCGAGATGGTTTTCACGTCCGGCATCCCGACGCCCCCTTACTACTACACCTTCATCCCAATCTTGGCCCTCTCTGCGCTGATGCTGATAGACCACGAGGAACTTGGACTAGCGGTCAGGCGGTTTTGGCCGTGGGCGCTGGGTCAGCCTGCAACCCGGCCAAGCACGTAGGCAAGAACCCCTCCGCTCTGGAAGTAGCTCATTTCGGCGTTGTTGTCGATTCTCGCCTTGAGCCTGAACCTCACCTCTCTTCCCTTCGACCTGGCAGTCGCCTCGAGGACAGCGCCGGGCTTGAGCCCTTTCATCCCCTCTATCGAGTAGACTTCGTCACCCTTCAAACCGAGGGCCTTGGCGCCCTCTCCCGGTGCGAACTCCAAAGGGAGGATTCCCATCGCCACGAGGTTGCTCCTGTGGATCCGCTCGAAGCTCTCCGCTATCACCGCCTTGACGCCGAGAAGTTTCGGCGCTTTCGCGGCCCAATCGCGGGAGCTCCCTCCGCCGTACTGCTTGCCTGCGATGACCAAGAGCGGCACCCCCTGATCGAGATACCTTACTGACGCGTCGTATATCGTCAAGACCTCGCCGCTGGGGAAGTGCTTGGTGTATCCTCCGACCCTCCCGTCCGCGAGGAGGTTCTTGAGGCGCACGTTGCTGAACCCTCCCCTCACCAGCACCTCGTGGTTTCCCCTCCTGCTCCCGTACGTGCTGAAATGGATGAAGTCGACTCCATGCTCCGACAGGTACTTCCCCGCAGGGCTGTCCGCCGGTATCGCGCCCGCGGGCGATATATGGTCCGTGGTTATCTTGTCCTCGAAAAGCGCGAGGACCCTCGCGTCACGGATGTCCTCGCGCGCCCCCTCCTCGAGTCGCCCTCGGTCTGCGTGGGCGAACCACGGCGGGTTCCGGACATAGGTCGACGAATTGTCCCACGCGAAGGTGGCCGTCGACCGCGACGAGAGCCCTTCCCACTTCTTGTCGCCGACCAGCGCATCCGCGTACCTCCTCCTGTAGAGGTCGCGGCTCAAGGATTTCTCGGCGATTTCCTTGATCTCTCCAAGGCTCGGCCAGAGGTCCCTGAGATAGACGGGCTTGCCGTCGTCCTTCCCGACTCCGAGCGGTTTGTTGAAGAAATCGAAATCGATGTTCCCGACGAGGGAATAGGCCACGACTAGCATCGGGGACATGAGGAAGGCTCCCTTGGCGAGAGGATTGATGCGCCCGTCGAAGTTTCTGTTGCCGCTCAGAGCCGCGACGACGTAGAGCTCCCTATCGACTATGGCCTTCTCGACGGCGGGGGAGAGAGGGCCGCTGTTGCCGATGCACGTCGTGCAACCGTACCCTACAAGGTAGAACCCTAGCTGGTCGAGGTAGGTCAGGAGCCCGGACCCCTCGAGGTAGTCCTTCACGACGGTTGAGCCGGGCGCGAGGCTGCACTTTACGAAGGGCTTCGGCGCCAAGCCCTTGCGGACAGCGTTGCGCGCAAGCAGGGCGGCGCCAATCATCACGGTCGGGTTCGAGGTGTTGGTGCAGCTGGTTATCGCGGCTATTACCACAGAGCCGTCGGCCAGCCCTTCGGCGCTCCGCCCGGGCCCCCCCTGCTCGAGGCGGGACTCGTATTCGAGCTGGAGCCCCCCGCCTTCTGCTGGGCCTCGGCCCGGGCTCGGAGAGGTGGCAGCCCTGCGCGCCCTCGCCTGCTCTGCGATGAGCGACCGCGCAAATGAAGGGACGTCCCTGAGGGTCCGCCTCTCCTCCGGGTTTCTTGGGCCTGCAACCGAAGGCTCTATCTTGGCCATGTCGACCTCCAGGACTTCGGAATATCTGGGGTCCGGCGACTCGGGAGTGAAGAAGAGGCCCTGCAGCCTGCAATACTCCTCTACCATCTTGATGTGCGCCTCCTCCCTCCCTGTGTCGTAGAGATAGCGCATAGTGGCCCTATCGACCGGCGAGAACCCTACCGTCGCGCCGTACTCCGGGGACATGTTGCCGAGTGTCGCCCTGTCGGGGACCGAGAGCCGCCAATACCCTTCCCCGAAGTACTCGACGAACGCATCGACCACGTTCTTGCTCCTGAGGAGCTCGGTGACGGCTAGGACGAGGTCCGTGGTAGTCGCCCCCTCCTGAAGCTCTCCCTTGAGCTTCACACCCACCACCCGTGGAATCGGGATGTGGCACGGCTCGCCCAACATCGCGGCCTCGGCCTCCATGCCTCCTACCCCCCAGCCCAAGACCCCCAGGCCGTTCACCATGGGCGTGTGGGAGTCCGTCCCGACCACCGTGTCGGGGCAAACGAAACGCCTCCCATCCCTCTCGCCGATGGCCACGACCGTCGAAAGATATTCCAGGTTGACCTGATGGCAGATACCCTTCCCTGGAGGGAAGACCCTCATGTTCTTGAAGGAATCCTGCGCCCACTTGAGGAGGGCATACCTCTCGGAGTTCCTCTCGTACTCCTTCTCTATGTTGTACTCGAAGGCGATGGCGCTACCCCACCTGTCGACCTGCACGGAGTGGTCGATGACAAGGTCGATGGGTGCGATCGAGTTGATCTTGCCTGGGTCCTTCCCGCGCCACGACATCGCGTCCCTCATCGCCGCGAGGTCCACGATGAGCGGGACGCCCGTGTAGTCCTGGAGCAGGACCCTGTAGGGCATGAACGGAAACTCCGAGCCAACATTCCTGGGCCATTCGAGCAACCTATTGGCGGCCTCGCCGGCGCCTCCGACCGTCTTGGAGTGCCGGATTGCGTTCTCAAGGAGCACCTTGATTGAGTATGGAAGCCGGCTGATGTCGTGCCCCCTCTCGGAGACCTTTCGCATGTTGTAGAAGTCCGTCCTTCCTTTGTAGGTCTCGAACCTGTCAACGGCAAAATCGAAGGATTTTTCGCCGCCCGTCATGAAAACTCCGAGCCAGAGCGGGAGTATTTAACGCCTGAGCCGCGCGAGAGGCGCCATCAGCGTTTTGCCGCATCTAATGCTTTTATTTCCTCATCCAAGCGCTAAGCCCATGGCAGGAGGAGACTGGGAGGTCAGGGGACTATTCGGCAACGAATACGCGCTGGAGCGAGCGGTCGACGAGATCAAGAAGATGGAGAAGGCACCGCAGTTCACTGTCCTGGACAGGAGGAACCTCAAAGTCGTACTCTCCAAGAGCGACCTCGGGACGAAGCAGCTGGTCCGGAACATCATCACGATAGCCCACGGCTTTGTGGAGAGCGACGCCCCTCTTGGGGCGTTCGACAAGAAGAAAGCAGAGCAGAAGGCCAAGAAGCTCAAAGCGGAAGCGGAGAAGAGGAAGCGGAAAGCGAAGGCTGCCCACTAGCCAGTGTAGTTGGCGTAGACCGAGGGGAACTGGCTTATGAGGAGCAGGTTGATCTTCTGGACGTTCACATACGGGCTCCCGAATATCCACCACAACCCCTCGATGTTCTGATTCACAATCCCCTGGAGCGTCGGGGCGGGTATCCCCGTCGCGCCGCTTATCCTCTGGACCTGAGACTGCGCGTCCTGAACCGTGATGTCCGGGTCGAACCCCGAAGCAGAGTCGTTCCTCAGGTGGAAAAAGGCCGGTTGGGAGTAATCGGTCGAATTGACGGCGAGCATCGAGCCCACCGTGTGCCCGTTCAGGGAGGCGAGCTCGCCGTTCGCCTGGTAAGGGAACAGGAGCTGGGCCATCCCCGTCACCACGAGCGGGAAGAGGACG
>JBGPFY010000071.1:0-5467 GCA_041483615.1 Nitrososphaeria archaeon
CGGGGTTCTCGAGTCCGGCGACCGGCCCTATCGTGAAGGAGTGGTCCATAGGGATGCAGAGCATCCTTCCGTTCTTGGTTATTCTTCCGAGCCTCACCTGCTTTCCGGTCACCATCTAGGCCGCCTTCTTCTCCAAGTATCCTTCCCTCTCCATGAGCTCCGCCGTGAGGATTGCAGTCCCTGCCGCCCCTCTGATCGTGTTGTGCGAGAGAAGGGTGAGCTGGAGAGACTTGTCGTCTATCCCTCTCCTTACCCTCCCGACTACTACGCTCATCCCGGGGACGCTCCCGGCCATCCTGTCCAGCCGAGGCTGAGGTCTGTCGTTCTCCCTTCTGACTATGATTGGCTGGTCCGGGGCCGTGGGCAGCTTGAGCCTCTGCGGCTCGCCTCTGAACCGCTCGAGGGACTCCTCGGCGCCCTTTGGAGTTATTTCTCTGGCGAACTCCGCGTAGAGCGTCTCCAGGTGGCCGTCTATCACCGCGACGCGGTTGCAGGAGATTCCCATCGTGAGCGGGCTTGGCTTGACGGCCCCGTTCGAGAGCGTCCCCAGGATCTTTTTCGCCTCGGCGGCGACCTTCTCCTCTTCGTTCTTGATGTAAGGGATGACGTTCTCCTGAATCGAGAGGGATGGCACACCTGGGAACCCCGCCCCCGAGAGCGCCTGCATCGTCGTCACGATCGCCTTCCTTGCGCCGAACTCGTCGATGAGCGGCTTTAGCACCATGGACAGCCCGGTCCCGGTGCAGTTCGGGGTCGTGACTATCCCTCCTTTCCAGCCACGCTTCCTCTTCTGTGCATCAAGAAGCTCGAGGTGACCCGCGTTGATTTCAGGAATCATTAGGGGGACGTCGGCGTCCATGCGGTGCGCGCTCGCCTCGCTGACGACCGTGAACCCTGCCTCGGCGAACTTCGTCTCCACCTCCGCGGCCACCTCTGATGGGAGCGCAGAGAAGACGACGTCGCACCCCTTCGCGGACTCCGGCTTCGCCTGTCGCACGACCTTCTCGGCCATCGCAGGGTCGATCGGGTCGGAGAAGAGCCAGTGCGCAGCCTCCCCATACTTCTTCCCCGCCGACTCCCCTCCCATCAGGACCTCCAGGTGGAGGTACGGGTGCCTGGGGAGCATGTTGATGTAGCGCTGGCCTACCGTTCCCGTGGCCCCGAGGAGGGCAGCTTTGACCTCTCTTCGTCCGGTCATCTTGGCGACACCCCTCCCCTGTTCTCGGCAGCACCCATCATCGCCAACCTCACCAGGTTGAGTGCCTTCTCCGAGTGCTCCGCGGAGACGAATACCCGGACCGAAGAAAGTATCGTCACTATCCCGTAGACGTTGATGGAGGCCTGCGCCAGCGGAGTCGTAATCCTCTGGACCACCCCCCTCTCCGTCTCGAGCGCCGCTCCCTTGACGGTGATCATCGAAAGACGCGGGAACTCCGAGACCGCCTTTCCAATCCGGTCCTCCACAAGGACCTTGTGGACGCCATCCAGCACGTTCTTCCCTCCGCCCACGTAGAAGATGGCCGCGTTGGTTTCGAGCGAGAGGGCGAGAAGGTCTCCGTGCGCCTCTCTGACCGCTGCTACGGCGCGGATGATCGATTCTGTCTTCTCGGGGTTCAGTCCGACGAACGTGATCATCGACACGCTCTCTTCGAGCATCTCGACCTGCACTGGGGAGAGTTCCCCCTTGATCACCGTGCCAGAGTCCAGCCTGTCCAGGTTCGTCACCCTTATTCTTAGTCCGGAGGACTGGTATCGAAGAGCCTTCACGTGGAGGAACTTCGCCCCTCCCGCCGCCAACATCTCCGCCTCCTCCCCGTTGAGGCTTTCGATGAACTGGGGGTTCGTGACCTTGTCGGGGTCACTGGAGTAGACGCCTTCAACATCCTTGACCAGTATGACCTCCTTCGCGTTGAGGCAGTTCCCCAGCAGCACGGCAGTCGTGTCGCTACCGCCCCGGCCCAGGGTCGTGGTCTTCCCGCCCCTCGTCTTCCCCAGGAATCCGCAGATGACAGGGACCCTCCCCGCAGCCAGAAGGGGGACGATTAGCTCCTGGGCCTTCGCTCTGCTCTCCTCGACCAGCGGGTTGGCGTCGAGGTGCCTGTCGTCCGTTATGACCGGCCAGTATGGGGTGTCAGGGTCGACGATGACGGAGTTAAGGCCGAAGGACGCCAGCGCAGCAGCAACGAGGCGCGCGCTGGTCCTCTCTCCCGACGAGAGCAGCTCGTCGAGGAGATGGGGCTCGATCCCCGGGTTGTCCCTCTTGGACAGGGCCATTATCTGGTCGGTCACGCCCTTCATCGCGGAGACCACCACCACCACTCCAAGCCCTCTGCTCGTGGTCTCTTTGATCAAGGAAGCTACCTGGTTGATGGCCTTTTCGTTATCAAGGACGGACCCTCCGAACTTGACGACAATGGTCTCTGACATCCTAGTTTTGCTCATGGTGCAAGACGCTCCAGCTGATTTTCGCGTAGGAAACTAGAGCGCGAGCTAGTAGCGAAAACCGAAGATGGGCTTCTGATAGCCGAGACGCAGATAAACTGAACCGCCTCTTTGAAGCCTCATCTTTTCTCGGTCTGACTCGTTCTGCAATCATTATTTATGCATTGCCCCGCCGAAAACCGCGCCCGCCCTCTTGTTCTTCTCCAGGGCTGGTTCGAAGCGACCAACTCAGTCGAGGTCGTGATATCCGAAGCAAATTTCAGAATTCTGTTGCCAACATATTAAATAGTGGATTGGGGAGGAGCGAAAAAGCCTCACGGTCAAGGTGGTATTTGGTAGAATGGTTTCCACGGTCGTGTTCTCACCGGTTGCGAGCATAATCCTCGGCGCCTCCGTCCTGCTCAGCTTCTCATTCTTCATCTACGGAATCAACACCCTCCACCTGACAAGGAGGGCCCGGGGCTATAGCCAACCGAACCAGAACGGGATGACGTCAAGGCCTGCAGTCGCCGTCCACCTCCCGGTATACAACGAGCTGTATGTCGCCGAGAGGTTGCTCGACGCATGCACGAAGATGGCCAATCGCTATGGAAAGAGCCTCGTGAGGGTGTGCGTCATCGACGATTCGGACGACGAGACGCGCGAAAAGCTGGATGCGCTCTGCAAAGTTTACAATGCTCAGGGCTACAACGTCGAAGTGCTCCGCCGCGGGACGAGGGCGGGCTTCAAAGCCGGGGCGCTCCAGGCCGCCCTGGAGCGAACGACGGAGCCCTTCGTTGCAGTCTTCGACGCCGACTTCGCACCGGCCGAAGACTTCCTCGACCGGACCGTCCCCTTCATGCTCCAGGACGAGAAGGTGGGGTTCGTCCAGTGCAGGTGGACGCACTTCGACAGGGGATACAACATGATCACGGAGACACTCGCCATCGGGATCGACGCGCACTTCCTCCTCGAACAGCCGGGGCGGTGGAGCAGCGGCTACATGATGAACTTCAACGGAAGCGCGGGGCTCCTCAGGACAGCCGCGATATTCGATTCCGGAGGCTGGAACTCGGACACCCTCGCGGAGGACCTTGACCTGAGCTACAGGATGCAGCTCTCGGGCTACAAGCCGGTATACCTGAAGGACGTCCAAGTGCCTGCGGAGCTCCCCCCTACCATCACGAGCTTGAAGAGGCAGCAGGGCAGGTGGGCGAGGGGCTCCATCCAGACCGCGCGCAAGGTCTGGCCGACCGTAGCCTCGTCAAAGGAGCTCTCGGTCAGGCAAAAATTCGAGGCCTTCGTCCATCTCACCTACTACATGGTCCATCCCCTGATGGTCGCATCCTTCGTCCTCGCGCTGCTCGCGACCTTCCTCAATATCAACGTCATCAGTTACGCCATCCACGTGTCGATTCCGAATCCCGCAGAATTCATCGGGTTTCCCGTGTTGTTGACGTTGGAGATCGCGCCGTGGGCCGTCTTCGTCCTGATGATCGTGCTCTCGACCATTTCGGTGCTCTACTATTGCATCGAGGCCGTGCGGGTGCAGCACCTCGGGCTCTTCAAGAACATCAGGCAGATTATCATGCTGGTGATACTGGGATACGGGATCAGCGTCAGCAACTCGGTGAGCGCCCTATCGGGCCTGCTCTCAAACCAGACGGGGGTCTTCCTGAGGACGCCAAAGTACGCCATCACAAGCAAGGCAGGGACGTGGAAAGAGAAGAAGTACCAGCTCGCACTCAACAGAGTCACGGTCTTCGAGACGCTGGCCTCCGTCGTCGGCATAACCGCCCTGATCTACGCAACTGCCTTGAACAACGTAGGGATAATCCCCATCCTCGCAATCTATGTAATCGGATACCTGTTGGTGCTCTTTCTGACCCTCTCGCAGTCTGTCCCGAAGCGGCTGGGGAGCTGAGGAGCAGGTCTGCCTCTCCGATTCGGCGAGCTGGCCTAAGTCATTCCGCTCGCGAACGGACGAACCCGGGCCGAGATTCTGCCCTCGCGCCTCAGTATGAGTATGACGAACACGATTATCCAAGGTATGAAGATGAGTTCTCCTGCTACCGAGTGGAACGCCTCGAATGCCTGGGGGTCAGTGATGTTGTTCATCGCGTAGGCCGCCAGCAGTGCGAGGCGGAGGACGTTGACCAGAAATGACCCCGCGACGCCCAACAGGAGGTAGGACGCGCCCCTCGCCCAGCCCGTCCCGACCTTAACACATATCGCCAGGACCACGAGCAGGCCTATCACGATTCCGTCCAGGCCTGCGGAAGGCCAGAAGACCTGGAGGTTCATCGAACCGAGACTGTTTTGGAGCGTCAAGATGTTGCCCTGTGAGCTCGCCGCGCCAGGGTTGAAGAGGTCGAGAGCCCCCGCGACCATCCGGAGGACGGGTGGGACGACGTAGCCGAAAGGGCCTAGCGTGTTCTCAGGCAGCAGGACGTCGATGAAGAGGAAGGATGCCATCCCGACGGTGTAGATCAGCGGCGTGATCGTCTTGGACTCTCGGTCGAGAGAGAGGAGCGACAGGAGGAAGAGGGAGGTCATCGCATAGTCAATGCCCCAAACCCAGCTGTATTGCACTATCGACTTGTCGACGCCGATGCTCGTCCCCACCGAGACGATCGAGCCGACGACGAAAGGCTGCGAAACGGTGAAGTAGAATGCCGCTGCCGCCGCAAGCGTCGCCCAGGCGAGGAGACGCTTCCTCCCTCCTCCGAGCGGGGCGAACGACCTCTTGCCCTCCTCGAGGAATACAAGCGGCACGATTGCAAGCATCGCCGACCTCCCCTGGTTCCAAGTGCGCGTGAAGCTGTGGGGGTCGGCGAGGAACGCGATCGTCACCAGTATCACGAAGTAGACGATGTACGGGGTCTCCAGAGCTCTCTTCTTCACCCTCTCCACCGCCCGCGGCATTGTCGACCCTCCGGACACCAGCATGAGAAGATGGCGATTCATCGGCCCAGAAAGTTCCTTCGATTCCTGGATTGACCATCCGCATTATTAATATGCGTCGGAGCGGGGAGCCTCTGGGTGC
>JBGPFY010000072.1:0-5456 GCA_041483615.1 Nitrososphaeria archaeon
AGGCTCTTCTCGGTCCCCTCGTCCAGCGCGAACACGACGAACTTCGCCGCCTTCGCGGGGAAGTCCCCCCGCTCGTACACCCTCAGGTCGGTCCCGAAGCCGAAGCCGTCCTTGACCACGTACCCCCTGCTCCTAAGGTCCCTGTATATGATGAACTTGGTCCACGAATCCTTCACCTTGGCCTGATTGGCCTTTGCGAGCTCTTCGAAGCTCACGTCCCCGCCCTTCGGGTCCTTCAGGCTCATCTTCCCCGAGTAGACCAGGTAGAGCGCCTCGAAGTCCTTGAGCTTGATGCCCTTGCCCTGCCGCTCGCCGTACCCGGCCTCCTCAAGCTCGCCGAACCTTTCGCTCTCCTCCACGACCACTGCCCCGCCCTTGTCGAGCTTGCCGAGGACGGGACCGCGGGAGGGCTGGGGCGACTGCTCCCTCGCCCGGTCTTGCTCCTGGATCTCCATCTGGAATCCGCGAGCCCCGACCGATATTAAGGGTTTCAAGGCCCGACCCCAAACAAAGACTTTAGAACTCGACGGCCAGTCGCGACCCCAGTTGAAGGAGAACTTCTTCTCTCTCAGGACCGTCATGTGGGAGGAGGGGCGGGAAGGCCGAGGCAGGGTCAAGATGATAGACCAGACTCTCCTCCCAGGGCGCCTCCTCTACCGGTCCTATGACAGGTGGGAGGACATCTCGGACGCGATAAGGGGGCTCGTGGTCAGGGGCGCTCCCGCGATCGGCGTGGCAGCGGCCATGGGCATCGCCCTCGCTGCGACAAACTCGAAGGCCACGAGCATGGGCTCGCTTCGACTCGAGCTCGAAAAGGCGGCCTCGGGGCTGCGTGCGACGAGGCCGACAGCGGTGAACCTCTTCTGGGGCATCGACAGGGTGATGGAGGTCGCCTCTCGCTCGAGAGACGTCGAGGGAGCAAAGGAGGCCTTGGCGAGGGAGGTGGTCCTGATGGCCGAAGAGGACGTCGCCGCCAACAAAAGGCTCGGGAAGTTCGGGGCAGACCTCATAGAGGACGGGGACACTGTGATGACCCATTGCAACGCTGGAGCCCTCGCGGCGGTAGGCTACGGTACGGCCTTGGGGGTGATCCGCGCAGCGAGCGAGCAGGGGAAGTGCGTGAAGGTCATCGTCCCGGAGACAAGGCCGGCCCTTCAGGGGTCGAGGCTAACCGCCTACGAGCTCGCGAGGGACGGGTTCAGCTGCACGATCATTTCCGACACGGCGGTGGGCGCCATGATGCAATCCGGAAAGATCGACAAGGCCGTGGTGGGAGCGGACAGGGTCACGAGGGACGGCTTTGTTTTCAACAAGATCGGGACCTACCAAATGGCGGTCCTCGCGAAGCGGCACGGGATTCCCTTCTACCCCGCGGCCCCCTCGTCCAGTTTCGACCTTAGGCGGACGCACGATCAAGTGGCCATAGAGGAGCGCCCAGCAGATGAAGTCGCGAAGATACGGGGCAGGCGGATTGCTCCCAGAGGCGTCCCAATCGCGAACCCTGCGTTCGACATGACGCCCCCCGAGCTAGTCACCTCGATAGTCTCGGACAAAGGCATCATCAAAAGCCCCGTTCAAGACAACATCAACGCCGTAATTCGTTAATAACCACGGCGCCCATCTTGATCGCAGGTTTGTAAGGAAAGAAACGATTTTGATTTGCCGGAGTTGTAATCGTTCACTCCTCGCAGAGGAATTGGAGTCAAGGAATAGCCTTATCTGTAAAGCAATCGCAAGTTTGGACGGGCCCGTCGCCTAGTCAGCAAAGACTTTGAGCTGTCCGCTGGGGAAATATGCGTTGTCTATGTCAAACAGCGCACACTTCAAACACGGATAGGGCACGGGGCTTCGGACCCCGGTGTCGCGGGTTCAAATCCTGCCGGGCCCGCCACCAATCCTTCCCCAGAGTTGGATTCGAACTTGGTTCGCATAGCAGCCAATGATACTAACCGAATATAAAACATCGCAGCCGACTTATTCTCACCGAGGGACCCACCTATTCAATTTGATGATCTTTGATAGCGGGGCCGGAGAGATTTGCTTAGCGTTCTAAGCGCATCCTCCCTGGTGGTTCTTACGTCTGTCTAGCCCGGCCAGGGCAAAGGCATCCCCTACTTTTAACAAAATTGGGTGGTTTTTGGCCCGATATCGGGGGAGGACCCTCTTCACCCCCAGCGTGGCTATGGCCGTTTACCCCCCAGTCTTGACGGTAAAGTGGGAGCTAGGGAGAGAGCGAAAGGAGCCGACTAGAATGTTGTGGAGGGCATACGTCGACGTAATAGACAGGTAGGGAGACCCAATGGTTCGAGCGGGAAGGTATGCAATTAATTTCTCAAGCGAATCCTGCAGAATATTCGAGCGGTTACGGACGACTAGGTTCTTAGAAGTATCTCCTTGACTCAAACTGTCCCAGGCGAATTTCTATCTTTAGAGTGCTTCAAGTCAAACGCGTACTCTGCAAGCCCACGCAGTAGTTCGCGTTGAGACCCAGGGAGAACCTGACTAAGCTGTCTCGGCGTCCCATCATCGAATACTGAGCAAGTATTCAGAATATTGGATGCTCGGTTCAACGCATTAGGCCCAGCTGAATCATCATTCCAAGCTGGTCAGGGACTCCCCAGTGCTCCACGTGCTTCCCGTCTTTGAATCGCACTATGTCAATGACGTCGACGGTCATCTTCTTTCCCGTTGGCGGCCTTCCCATCACCGAACCCAGATTGGTACCGCGGGCGGTGAAACGCACCCAGACCTTGTCGCCGACGGCGGCCATGTCCTCTACACTCAGTGTGAAGTCAGGGAACCAAGTGCGCAGGGTTCTGATTACCTCCTTCGTCCCATCTCTACCATCAGAGGAACCTCTTTGGTGCTCTTTGCTGTCAGTCGCAACGATTTCATCAACAACAGAGTGGTCTCCTTTGTTGAAGCCTTCTTCTATCAATCGCAGCAGCAACGTCTTGTTCTTCTCCTGTTCGCTCATTCTATTCACTATTGCGTTAGGAAGGAATTGTCCAGAACTAAAATGTCTGCGGACTCGGGCTCCGCAATTTGGACATGCTTAAAGGAGAAGACCATCAAGGAGCTGCTGAGAAATTGGACACGATGGACCTTCGCATCATGAAGGTTCTGTTGGCCAACAACGGTATTCCACCGGGAAGCCCAGCAATGAGAAAATCCTTCAGGTCGATGGCGAAAGACCTTCGAGTGGACCAAGGGACGATAAGGAGCAGGATGAAAAAGTTCCAGGAGCAACGAATACTCAAGGGTTGGTACCTTGGGGTTAGCCCTGCCCTGATGGGCCACAGTGTCGTTCACGCATGGTTAGATGTCGAACCTGAGCGCGACAAAGAAGGGCTGATCCATGAGCTTGTGTTGGTTCGGGGCGTCGAAAGAGTTTGTAATTACTTGGGTCCGAGAGTGAGCCTCATCCTGCTTTACAGGAAGGAGAAGGATTTGGAGCTCTCTCTCAAGCGCATTACGAAACTAGCTCGTTCCAATAAGTTGTTCCACGGGCAAGGAGCACCCCCAGTGCCGTACCCAAACCTAACGGAGACCGACGCGGCAATCATAGGGAGCCTTCAGCAAGACCCTTGGAAGCCCTATCTCGCTGCCGCGAAGGAACTTGGGTTCTCGGTCAAGACGGTCAAGAGAAGGGTCACCAGATTATCCGAGACGGGGGCGATATACATGCTACCCGATGTTAACTTGAAAGCACTCCAAGGTATCATCCCGGTCGAGCTGGTTGTGTTCTATGGATCTGGCGAGCTGAAGGCCGAAGTGAATGAACGAATCGCGTCCCGCATCAGAGACGAACTTGTGTTTTCACAGATCTCAGGGTTGCACGGGTACTTCGCCTTGATGGTTCCGAATGTCTCGATGGTAGAAGGGATCGAAAGGTGGGTGAAACAGCAGAACGGAGTGAGTGATGTGCATACCGAGGTTCTGCTGGACGTCGTCTTGAATCCGAATCATTACAAGTCACAGTATGTGGCAGTCGGCCGAGAGGCCTGGAGAGAGCCATCCCCAAAAGCCCCCACAATAGCGAGATAGGCAAGATCCACTTCTTAAGCCATTAGGGTGCGGACCCCACCGGGCCCGCCAAACTACCCGTTTCGCCACCTTTTACTCAAACAAGGGTCAAAAACAACCAATTTGGAATATTGAAGTTGAAATCTCACCGGCCCCACAAAAATCAAATCTGTATTGTCTCAAACACCGAAAGGGTTCGAATCCCTTCCGGCCCACTCATGCTTTGGTTCGAATCCCTGTTTCTGCGGACATTATGTGTAAGGAGAGAATGGGCGGCAGGAAGAAGGTCTACACAAACCTCGAGGCCCTGGCGGCGAAGGAGACCGTCCGGCGCTGGATTGAGGGACTGACGGAGGGGCACAGTCGGAAGCACGCGATCTACTCGGTCAACAGGTACGTCATCTGGAGGGGGTCGCGTGGCCTCGAGACCGACCCTGACAGGTTCTACGCCGCCGGCTTCACGTTCCTGAAAACGGCGTAGAACCCCGCTATCGCAACGACGTACAGCCCGGTTCCCAAATAAATCGGCAGTCCGTAGTCCCCCGAAGCGATGATCCACCCGCCGAGAATGGTCGTCACGCTGTTGGGCAGCCTCCAGACTAGGGAGTTGATGGCGCTGGCGAGCGACCGCTGCTCCGCCGGAATGATGCCCATCAGGAATGAGTCGGACAAGGGGGAGGACATGTTCATCAGCGCCGCACGGACGACGAATAGCCCCCCCGCAAGTAGTGGGTCCGGCGCAAGCGCCATCGCAAACATGAAGACTGTCGAGCTCCCCTGCACAAGGACGATGGCGTTGACCGTGCCGAGCTTCTTCGAGAGGAAGGGGCTCCCGATCGCCGCCAGCGCTATGGTCATACTGGAGATTGCGGGCAGCGGCCCGCTATAGGTGTCGGGTATAGAGAAACGGAAGTAGAACCATGTGGCGATCAGTGGGATGATGAACCCTGCCCCCAACCCGATGATGCTGTTCAACCCGGAGAACTTCCACAGAGGCCCGAGAGACCTTAGCCCATGCCCGCCCCGCCTCGCAGCCTGTTCCGGGTAGCCCTTCAGCACTCGTGCGATACCGATCGGTGAAACGACCGAGAGGATTGCAAGAGCGACAATGGAATACCTGTGGATGTCGAGCAGGCCCATGTGGAGGACCGACCCCAGCGCAGGAAATGCGAGGGGCAACGCGTAACCCAGTCCGAAAGCGAAGGTCGCGACGATGAACGATAGAGAGAAGGCCCTTTCACGGTTCACGACCGTGGTCATGTCGGCGATGAGGGCATTCCATGTGGAGAGGACGGCACCTTCGGCGAGGCCGGCCATTGCGCTAGCGACCAGGAGAGCAGGCAACGCGGTCGTCAGGGCGAAGACGAGCAGCGTCGGCGGGAAACCTAGGAGGCCCAGAATCAGGATGCGCTTCTTGCCCTTCCTATCCG
>JBGPFY010000073.1:0-5393 GCA_041483615.1 Nitrososphaeria archaeon
AGACGTCTTGGTCAGAGGCGGGGCGGCGTTTCCCGGGACGAGGACAGCCATCCTCCCGGACCTCGCCCTCTTCCTGGCAATCAGCCTCTTCAGGTGCCTCCGGGCGAGCACGAGCTCCGGCCGGACGGTGTCTTCGTCGCTCCGGACCATCAACCCCCTCAGCTTGAGCAGGCGCGTGGGCTTGCTCAACCAGTCGGAGTGGTCTCGGCCGAGCGCTCGAAAAGCCATGGCCGAGCTCGTGTGAGCCATGGCGCGCTCCTCCACGAGGTCCCACAGCCTCCCCTCGTAGATGGCCTCCTTGCACCTGATGACGTCGGCTCGAAGCACGTGGAGGTTGTGCAGCGCGATCTTCCTCACGCGGTCCTCCCTGGGCGCCTCCCGGAGGCCGACGACGTCTGTGGCGTTGCAGACCGGGCAGCTGCAAGGGAGATAGGTCATCCTTTCCAGCTGCAGCGTCCCTCTTTCGGTCATGTAGCGCTCCTTCTTCGCGTAGAGCATGTAGCTGGCCGAGTCGAATGTGTCGCACCCTAGGGCGACCGAGAGGGGGAGGGTCAGCGGGTGACCAGCCCCGAAGAGGTGGAGGGGGAGCGAATACGGCATGCTCTTCCTCGCGTTGACTATCATCTCGACCAGCGGCGTGAAGAGGTACCCCTCCATGAGCTCGACAGGACTGCCCAAAGCGAGCACTTGGAACCCTGCCTTGACGAGCTTCCTGGTGGAGGTCCTCACCAGGTCGCCGAAGACGCCGCCCTGGACGGGACCTACCCAGACCGTGTCGGACTCTCCATACCTGTCGATAGTCATCCTGGCTGCCCGCAGGCTCGCCTCCATCGTCTCCCTCGCATAGGGCCTCGAGTTGGAGAGCCCCGTCGGCCTGTCGAGCGTAACCGCCATGTCCGAGCCGATCTTGGACTGGAAATCTGCTATCTCCTCGGGGGTGAACTCCGTGTCCCCATACTCCAGCACCTGGTAGCCTCCCGAGTCCGTCATGAGCACTCCGTCGAAGCCTATCAGGTCGTGGAGGCCTTTCTCGAGGGCTTCGGAGCGATTCCGCTTGTAGAGGATGTAGGAGTTCGTCATGAGCATGTGGAACCCCATCGCCTTGAACTGGGAGAGCGGGATGTCGCGCCAGACGGGGTGAATCACGGGCGTAAAGCACGGGGTCTCGATGCTCTTTCCATCCAGGCGCATCACCCCTACCCTGCCCATCAGGTCAGTCTCTTTGACCTCGAAGGAGAAGGGCTTGGGCATCGCCGTCCCGACTGCGGGGCCTTGCTCCGCATATCAGGATTCCGCGGGTGCGACGAGCGGAGGCGTCAAGTTCGTGAGACAGGCTTAAGGCCGAAGGGTTCGATGACGAGGGGAGAGAGAGGGCGACAATGTCTACACCTCGGAGGTCGGACCTCAGGTACCAGCTGCTGGTAGGGATCTCTTTCCTCGTTGGCTTGTTCTTCATCGAGTACCTGCCCATCTTTCTATTGGGATACTGGTCTTGGGGCGCCTCTACCCATAAGATTCTCACTGGGCTGTTGATAGTTCTGAACCTCCTCATCGCGCAGTATGCGACTAAGCGATTGGGCTTTTTCAGCGATGTCCGAAAAGCTGACGGCGGGCAGGTTCGGGAGCGTGCTGCGAAGACCTGACAGAAGATGGTGAGCCTATGCGGTGCCGAACGCCCTGCGGGCGTAGTGCTTCCCTCCTCCTGACCCCTTGAACCGCTCCTCCTCGTAGATGTCTCCCCTCTCGTGGTATCCGTAGGCCTCCCAGTACCCGTCTGCGTACTCGGCGATGAACTCGATCTTGCCCAGCCACTTCGCGCTCTTCCATCCGTAAAGGTGTGGCATGAACGGCCTGGCGGGGAACCCCTGCTCGGCGGAGAGGGGCCTCCCGTTCATCTTTAGCGCCACGATAGAGTCTTCGTGGAGCGCATCCTCGACGGGAATTGGGGCCGTGTACCCGTCGTAGCAGTGGAACATGACCCACTTCGCCTCGGGCTTCACCTGGGCCGCGTCGGCCAAGTACTTTATCGGGACGCCTTCCCAGAGCGGCCTTTCAATCGACCACGAAGTGACACAACTAAAGGTCTTCGAGTAGCTCCTCATCGGGAGGCTCATGAACTCGTCGTAGCCGAAGATGAGCGGGGTCTTGACCAGCCCGGTGACTTCGAGCCTCCACTTCGCCGGGTCGACGTGCTGGACGCCCATCGCCGCGTAGATGACGAACTTCTTCCCCCACACCTGGCCAGGAGGGAGCGGTTCCCTGGTAGGAGGAGCCGGAGGGGAAGTCTGCGACAAACTCCTCGTGGACCCCATATCGCGCGATAAAACACTTTTTCCAATTCTGCATCGGTCGAGGACAGTTTGTGCAGCTCAACGGGAGCCTTGCCGAAGGAAAAGGAGCGATTGATCATCCTGACAGCCATGGCGACAACCCCTCACTCGAAGGAGCCGCCGCCCCACGAACGGACCGAGGCAGCCACGCCGTCGGGCATCTCGCTCTCGGTCAGCTGCTAGACGTAGACTCCGAGACAGGCCGGCCCAGCGACTCGTGGAGGCTGGATTGATTTTGTTGCCTTGCTAGGACATGGGGGCTTATCAGCTAAGATAAGATCTCAAATTGCAAGGAGAATGCAGGCCAGAAAATCGGTCAAGCAGCGATATCTGTCCAGTCCTCAAATTCTTGCAATCATGGAAGACTTTCGCCTGATGGTCAACGACTGCATAAGAATCGGGTTGAAGTTTGAAGAAGAGAATCATGCAACCCCCTCAATGAAGAAGCTATCTCTCTTATGCTACAGCCAGCTCAAGAAATATGAGGTCTATTCGGCTTACCGCCTGACGGCGATCAGCAAGGCCGCCGGTATCCTCTCCGCCCGTAGGAAATCGATCAAGAGGGGCTTCTTTGCGAGGAGCCCTTATGTCTCCAGACCGCATCTCGTATCCTGTTACCATCTCAAGATTCAAGGTGGCAAGTTGAGAGTTCAGCTGGAAGGTAGGCGGTGCGAATACATCCCCCTTAACACCCATACCCTCAAAGTTTTGTCAGACACCACCCTAAGAATCAATTCCTTCACTTTGAACGGTACTTCTCTGTCCATCTGCGTCTCAAAAGAGATCGAGCCGGAGCCGAGAGAACTCAAGGGCGCCGTTGGAATCGACAGAAACCTTCGCAACCTCACTGTGGGGAACGACGAGAAAGTCACCTACTACGACATGACAAAAGTTGTGGAGATTGCAGAGAATGCCAGAAGCATTGTCGGTTCATTCAAGCGCGACGATGTAAGAATCAGACGATCAATCGCCTCGAAGTATGGCAGGAGAAGGAGCGAGCGAAGGAAGCAAATCATTCACGAAGTCACGAAACGGATTGTGCAGGAGGCAAATGCAAACAGGGAAGCGATAGTCTTCGAGGAGATCAGGGGAATCCGCAACCTCTTTCGGAAGGGGAATGGTCAAGGGAGATCATTCAGAGGGCGAATGAACTCATGGCCCTTCCACGAGGTGAAGAGGCAGATTGAGTACAAGGCCGCGTGGGAGGGAGTACCGGTAATCACCCTGTCACGGAAGGATACAAGAGGGACCACGATGGACTGCGTGAGATGCGGGGAGAGACTCCAATCACCTGTCCGTGGCGACCTGGAACACCATCGCCAATTGTGGTGCGAAAAGTGTGAGAGGTGGATGGATAGGGATCTTATGGCAGTCCTGAACATCTCTCGCAGGGGGCGGGTGAGGTTCGCCCGTTCATCGACGGAAGGCGAGGCAGGAGAAACAGTGAGGGGGAACGCGGAACACGACGGGGAGCCGCTAATCCTCAGAGTAGATGCCTCGAAACTGCACCATGCACAGCAGACGCAGTAGAGCCATTAAATACGCCATCCAAGGGAGGCGTGAGCGCATCCCGAAGCTAACATAGAGAGAAATAGATTGTCTTCAACGTCATCATACCAATATCTGAACAGGCTCGAGAACGCTGTCAGGCAGCACGAAAGCTGGAGGACGGGCGAGTGCCTGAACATGATCGCCTCAGAGAACTTCAGCAGCCCTCAGACCAGAGGCATGCTGGTCACAGACTTTGCGAACCGCTACACCGCCCCTGACAGGTTCTACAGGGGAGCCAGGTTCATGGACGAGGTCCAGGCCTTGGCCGAGGAGGTGGCGAGGAAGGTCTACAACGCCAAGTTCGCGGACGTGCGCCCGACCTCAGGGCACGCCGCCGATTTGGCAGTGATGTTGACCTTGGTCAAACCGGGGGACAAGATGATCTCCGTCGGGATCGAGCACGGGGGATACCCTGGCATCACTCACGTCGGGCTCGGCAAGATTCTCGGATTGAAGAACCTCTACTTCGCCTTCGACGACGAGAACGTGAACATCGACGCAAAGGAAACGAAGCGCCTGCTCGAGGTAGAGACGCCGAAGCTCGTAGTCTTCGGCTCGAGCTTCATACTCTTCCCCCAGCCAGTTCGGGAGGTCTCAGGCATGGTCGACCGAGGGACCGTTTGCGTCTACGACGGCTCGCACGTCATGGGACTCCTCGCGGGCGGCGAGTTCCAGGACCCGCTGCGAGAGGGATGCTCGCTCCTCCTCGGCTCCACCCACAAGAGCTTGCCTGGGCCGCAGGGCGGCCTTCTCCTTGGAAACAACGAAGAGATATTCAGCCGCGTGAGTTCGCAGATACACCCCGGGATAATCGACAACGTCCATTGGAACCGGGTCGCCTCCTTGGCGGTCAGCCTGCTCGAGATGATGCAGTTCGGCAAGGCTTACGCCCAGGCGGTCGTCAAGAACTCGCAGGCGCTCGCCAAAGGGCTCGCAGAGAGGGAAATCTCCGTGAGGGGCGCCGCCCGCGGGTACTCGAAGTCCCACCAGGTGCTACTGGAATGCGACAAGCCGAAGGGAGAGCTCTACGGAAAGAGGCTCGAAGACGCAAACATCATCATCGACAACGGAGGGAGGGTGGGGACAAGCGAGGTGACTCGCATGGGAATGGGTCCGGCAGAGATGGACCAGATTGCAGAGCTGATGGCTGCGACCATCCGGGGCAAGAAGCCCGGCGACTATACCAAGAAGAAGGTCCGCTCGCTGATCAAGGACTTCAAGTCTCCCAGATACGTGCTCAAGAGCGTCGCAGAGAGCACAAAGTCATAGGCCCCGCGGCGCCCGCCGCGTTCTTTTCTTCTAGCTTGCTGGTTCGGCGATTCCGAGGGCGCTGTTTGTCATCCGCATGGATTCCGCCTGGGTGGCGGCCCCCATTATCCCCCTTATCGCATCGACGTTCTCGGGGACGACTATGGACTCTTGTTGGACGCCGAGGAAGAGGTAGAGCTCGTTCTCGTCCACGGTCGTGACCGACTCCTTCCAGATGACGGCCTCGTAGACGTCGTTCCTGGG
>JBGPFY010000074.1:0-5323 GCA_041483615.1 Nitrososphaeria archaeon
ACTGCCGCAGTTGCACCTCGAGGGTCTTGCACCTCAGCGCTAGCTTCTTCGCGTCGTCAATCTGGCTCTCTACCTTGCTCATTTCGAGTAATCGTATCGTAGTCGGGCGCCAGACTCATATTGGACGAAGTCAATACGATTTTACCCAAGTATGAAAGGTTGTGCGTATCGCTGCTGGTCCAAGCGGCAAAGGCCCACCGATTCACCGGTTCAGCTTCTGGCTCCTGCGCGGAATCGGCACACCAAGGCTTAACTGTCAGGGAGACCTAAGCAACCGTGCGTCTTGAACTCGAGGGGACTCGTCGTTCCGACCTATGCGGTCGGGGTCGCCGGCGCGTTCCTTCAGATAGCGGGCGCGAACTGGGACGTGAGCTCCCACATTCTGGGAATAGTTGACACCTTCTTCACTACTCCCCACCTGGTCCTGTACGCCGGCATCTTGCTCGCCCTCGTCGCGGGGCTCCTCGGCGTCTGGATAACCTTGCGGGGAGGCGTGGATGGGCAGATCGGGCTGGGGCTAAAGGTGTCCTTGGCCGGCAGCGCAATCCAGCTCGTGGCCGCCCCGTTGGACTTTTGGTGGCACGACACCTTCGGCTTTGACCCGTTCCTCTTCACCCCGACCCATTCGATGCTGATAGTCGGCCTGGCCCTGTGCGGGATCGGGATGACGATAGGCGTGGTGCGCCTCCTGCGCCGCGACGGGAGGACGAGGTCACTCAAGTTCCTGGGGACTCTGGCCTTGGCGACCATTTGGCTTGACCTGAACTTCCTTGTCCTCTGGCTCATCAACGCGCAGGGAATCGCGTACACCTTCCGCATCTGCGCCCCTGAGGCTATTTACGCGCAGAGCTGCGACTTCGTGGGCCTTTACGAGACGGCCGCGTTCCTGCCCGCCCTGTTTCTGGATGCGCTGGGAGGTGCTATCGTTTTTCTCCTGGCTAAGAGACTGCTGGGATGGACCGGCGCACTGACTTCGGCCGCCGCGATCCTTGTCGCCGTCAACGCGGCCGCCAACCTGGGCTTCAGCGCCTACATGCTCCTCTTCGTCGGAGTCCCGGGCTCGTTCTACTTCGACGGCCCCACCACTGGTGCGGGGGCGAGCCTGGCGTCGATCATCCCGTTCTACATTGGGCTAATCGTCCCAGTGGCCTTAATCGACGTCCTGATGCGCCGGGACGGCAGGGGAGTCCTGATCGTCGCCTCGCTCGCCGCCGGACCGCTGTCGGTCTTCTTGGATGGGAGGTTCTCGACCTTTTCAGGCCTCTGGTCTCCGGGCCCGGAATTCCTCATCTACTTGCTGCCGATGGTCGTGGGCGGCCTCCTTGGGGCGCCGCTCGGGGGGAGGGTGGCGCGGGGCCTGGTCGCCGGCACTGCCGGCGGGGCGCCTCTTTCGACGACGCCGCAGATGGTTGGCGGCGGATGACCAGTTGGCGCCGGGTGGTTTGACGCGTCCAGCTCAGACGCTTCGGAGCGTCGAGTCGTTGATTGTGCGGTATCTTGCGATGATCTTCTGCGCCGAGTAGGAGATTCTCGGGCCGGAGCCGTCGTAATAGTCGATGCATCTTATCTCCTGCCTGGGCTCGGGAGCCCCTTTAGCGGTCACCAGGAAGACCTTGTGGGAGTTCTTGAAGAGGCCTCCTCTCGGACCCTTGTGCGTCAATCCCCTCGTGAACTCGAAAAGGTAGGCGATGTCGACTACCTCCAGGCCGGTCTCCTCCCTGAGCTCTCGCACCGCGGCGTCCTTCCAGCTCTCGTCGCGTCGGGCGCCTCCTCCTGGCAGAAGGAAGTTCCTTCCGTCCTTGCTCACCACAAGGATGCCCTTCGGGGTGTCGACGATGGCTGTCCCTCTTCTCCTCGCGCGTACCATCCGCCAGCCGATTGATTCCTTCGAGATAAAAGCTAGGAGTTCTCTCCTCCGCATGGCAACATCGGCAGCACCCAATGCCCGGGGCTTAGCCTTGGACGGTGGGTGCTGGGGTTACGCTTCCTTCTATCCTCGGGTCCCTGATGCGTAGGGAGAGCAGGAACGCGATTCCGTTTAGGACGGCGGCGCTGCGCCCTCAGGCGGCCTGCTGGACCTCATCCTGGCGCCGCAGTTCTTGCAGTACCTTGCCGACGCCGAAGCCGGGCTGCCGCAGCTCTGGCAGTTCGCCTCCTCCCCTTGAAGAATCTCCGCTCCGCAGTATCCGCAGTAGAGCGCGCTTCGTGGGAGGGGTTTCCCGCAGTCCGTGCAGAAGCTCCCGGAGCCCGTGTCCACCGCCCTGCCGCAGGACCCGCACTTTGACGCGGTGGGCTCGTGGCGGACCCCGCAGTACGTGCAGTACTGCCTCATGGACAGCTGGGTGGCCTGGACCGCCCTTCTCTTCTTGACCTTTGTCGTGTGGTCCCATCTGTAGAGTCCGGCCGCGAACAGAAGTAGGGGGGCGAAAAGGTACACGTCCGCCAGGATTGGCTGGACCACAAGGGAGGCGAGCGTGGCCTGCGCGCTCTCCGCCGCTGAGGAGAGCTGGGGACCGAGGACGTTGACCACCGACCCCAGCGCGAACAGTCCTCCTGCGACCCCGACCACCACGAAGAACCCTATGGCGATGCTGCTGGTCAGCCCGATCCCTATGAGGAGCCCGAGGCCGGCTGTGAGCAGGAACACGTGAATTATGGACAGCGCCCCGATGAGCGGGTCACCCGGCTCGACTCCGGCGAAGTAGCCCGAGACGAACTCCCCCTTGGTGAGCGCGCCGGCGACGAGGATGCTGTCTGGACGCAGGATGAGCGCCCCGGAGACCGCCTGGACAAAGTCCCGGACGTCCATCGGGGAGCTTCGACGGGCCCCGGGACTATAAGTATTCTAGAACCTTGATACAGGTTGCGACCCGGCAAGCGTAATATCGCACCGCCGGGCAGGTGAAAAGGGAAGATGAGCCGCGAGTCTCCGAAGTGGACGTTCGTTTTCATCGCGGTGTGCGTCGTTGCCTTCCTCTTCCAGCAGGTCACGGACCTCTGGGTGTACCTCTCTTTCGTCCCCGGCGTCGCGCTCCGCTACCCGTGGATGTTCGTGACCTCGATCTTCCTCCACGCGAGCTTCTCGCACCTATTCTTCAACATGCTCGCCCTCTTCTTCTTCGGGATCTATCTCGAGCCGATGATCGGAAGGAGGAGGTTCGTCGCGCTCTTCTTCGCCTCGGGGATAATCGGGAACATAGGGTACATGTTCACGGCCGCTTCTCCCTACGAGCCGGCGATAGGCGCGTCGGGCTCGATATACGGGGTCATAGGGGCCCTCGCCGCCCTGACCCCCCTCGCGATCGTGTTCGTCAGCTTCGTCCCCATGCCGATGATTCTCGCTGCGGCGGGCTGGGCCTTCCTTGCCTTCATAGGGCTCTTCGAGCCCTCAACGATTGCCGTGGGCGCGCACCTGGCAGGGATGGGCGTGGGGGCCGTCTACGGGATTTACCTGAGAGCGAGGTTCAGGATGGTGAGCGTCAGGCGGTGAGTCTGGAGACTCATGCAGACCAGACCATCCTAATTGCCCAGTTCCAAGACAAGCCAGTATTCCGGCACAAGGTCGCAATCGCACCCGCGGGAGAGAAGGAAGGCGATCTCGTTCGTCACGGAAGGCGGCCGTCCAGATTCGGGCACGCACGCAAACCGGTTGACAGTTAATAAGAACGCGCCGGACCGCTCCTGGCAGGTCCCAAAGAATTGCCCTCCGACCAGGAGCCGACTTCCATCAGAAGTCTGTTCCGGCGAGTCTTCAACCGCGAGGTGATTGCGGGGTTGGTCAAACGGAGGCTGCCGGTCATCTTGGCAATCTTCGCAATCGAGGCCGGACTCCTTTTGGCATTTTCGAGCCTGCCCTTGACGAAGGACGAGCTCCAATCGTACTCAACCTCATGGAACCAGACGATGGCCGGCATCAATGGCCTTTCTCCCCCGCTCCAGGTGGGTTCGATATTCTGGAACAACGCCGTCATAGCCGTCGGCATGTTCGGTCCGGTCATCGGGCAGCTCACATTCGCCTCGTCGATTTACAGCACAGGGCGCGTCCTTGAGGTAATCGCGATCCAGTTGGGCGGAAACTCCAACGCCGTCTTCTTCGAGCTCTACCTGTATCCGCACACGTGGATCGAGACATTCGCGTATGCCGTCGCATTCGGGGAGGGACTAGTTCTCCTGTGGGCAGTGGCGAGAGGAGGGAAGCGCAACTTCGAGATGGCAAGGATTGAGCGGGAGCTCCCCCTCGTGCTCCTTTCGCTGGTGGCAGCCGTCGTCCTCCTCGCGATAGCTGCCGTCTTCGAGGTCGGCGAAGGTCACCTCGTCGCGGGCAGCCAGCCCGTCCTCGCCCTGCTATCCTGGATACCCTTCGCCCTGCTGCTCAGCTTCACGGTCTTCTCCATCCGCGCCCTGGCCGCTCCGCGACCAGGGGTCGTCGGCGCAATCGACCAACGCCTTGAAGCGCGGGGCATTCCTCGTGTCCCCGCCTTGTCGGGAGCCGGGACCGACGCCGTCCGACTGGACATCGAGGATCGGGTGAAGACCGACCGTCTGGTTTCGTCCGCCTGGGTAGCCCTGCCTGCGGTCTCCGTCCTATTGGTGGTCGCCTTCGTCGTGTACACGACGATGGTCGCCGTCCAGTCGGTCTTTCAGAGCGGGGGGTCGAGCCAAGCCACGGATGCGCTTGCCTCCCTCTTCGCATACTTCGGATACTTCGCGCTGGTTCCCAACGGGATTCTGGCGGTCCTACTGGTTCTCGTCTACAAATTGATCAAAAGGCGGAACGAGCATTTCGGGAGACAGCGAGCCATGTTCAGCGACCTGCTCGCGCTCCTTGGCGCGGAGGCTGAGGGAAAGAACCTGACGGCGGAATTCGAGGTCCGGGTCGCACCCGCCCGATCCACGCTCGATGAAATCGACGCGAAGGAGACGCAAAGGGAGGGGCTGCTCTGGGTCATCGCGAGCCTCTTCGTCGGCGTGCTCCTCCCTTTCGTCATCTACTTTCTCATGAAGGACTACTACAACCACGAAAGGAGGGAGGAGAGGTTCCTCCAGCAGCTCTCTATCGCCGCTTCTAGTACCGGGGTTCACTTTCCGTATTACGGCAGGGCAAGCCCCCTTCCAAATCGGAGCTTCGCAGCATACGTAGTCCTTACCGTCGTGACTTACGGATTCTTCACTATGTACTGGGTCTACTGGCTGATCAACGACCCCAACGAGCATTTCATGTCGCAATGGGACATCGAGGACCGTCTGTACGGGGACCTGAATCGGCCGTTGACGAGTCTTGGCCGTGCATGAGGGCTCATAGCGCCTCCGCCGCCGTGGAAAT
>JBGPFY010000075.1:0-5298 GCA_041483615.1 Nitrososphaeria archaeon
CCAGGTCACGCTCCCGGCGGCCGGACAGACCTCGAGCACGACGTCGGTCTCTTCGAGCGCGACCGCAACGACCACGAGGAGTTCGTCAAGCAGCCCCTCGAGCAGTTCGACGAGCATCAGGGCGACCAGCACGACCACGGCATCGGTGAGCAATACCAGCTCACAACCGTCTCAAGACGTCAACCGCTTGGAATTCGCCCCCCTCACGACGTCCGTTCCCCCCAAGGGCTACCTCTTCGGGCAGGGAAGCGGGGGATACGCAGTTAAGGAAGGAAGCATCTACTTTAGCCTCGCCTTCACTGGGCAGAACCCCGGCACGCACTACTCTCTCGTCCTCTCTGTCAACGGGACCACGAAGACGATAGGAGACTACACGACCAACGCGAAGGGCGGGGGCAATGTCGCGGCCAGCACCACGCTGGGGACAGGGAGGTTCGTACTTGGCCTGACCTTGTTTGACGCATCGAGCTTCAACGTCCCGACCGCAGTGATGGCTAGCGTCCCTTCAGGCTTCATCGTGAACGCCCACGCGACGTCCTCGACCACGTCCACGACCCGGACGACCACATCATCCTCGACTTCTACCGAGACCCCCAAGGGACCTCATTGGGAGTTCAAGCTCGTGCCCGCAATCGTCTCGAACGTCCCAACCGGATATCGCTTCGCGTCCTCCGGGACCGCCGTAGTCACGCTACATGGGCAATACTCTCTGCTCAACGTGGTGCTCGGGTTCCAGGACGCCAACCCCTCGACGACATACAACGCGGCCCTTGTCCTCAACGGGACAAGCGTCAACCTGGGGTCCATGACCACCAACAAGGCCGGCGTGGCCGAGCTACACGCCAGCGTCCAGGTGAGCCCAGGCCGTTATCTCCTCGGCGTGATGGTCTACGACGTCTCAGATATCTCCGCATTCAACGCGAATGGCCCAGTCCTAGTGATGGTCAGCAACCCCAACACGCAGCTCGCCGTGATAGTTCCCAACACGAGGGATGAGTCGTCAACGACTTCTAGGACGTCGAGCGCGTCCCAAGGCTCGACCTCTTCTCAATCCGTCGCCACGAGCACGGTGACGACGACTGTGACGACCATAAGCGCGGGTTCGGGGTCGGAGGTCGAGACACAGATCCGGGATGCGGTGGACAGCCTCACGATCCCAGCCACCGTCCAGATCACCCCTCTCCTGAGTTCGACGACCGTCCGCGACTCTAGGTTCTCGCTTTCGGTCGGTCAGCAGGTCGGCAACGGCCTGGTCATCGCGATAACAGGTGAGAACGTGACCGGCCCGCGGGTCCTCCTCATCAACATGAGCAGGACGTCCCCCTTGGCCCTGTACCCGTCGCTGAACATCACGCTCGACGGGGTGCCTGTCTTCGAGGCCGCCTCCGCGCTCCAGGTTCTCAATCCATCGTCCTCAGACCCGCCCAGGTACGTCGTCGTCGCTACTTCGACCTCGATACAGCTCCTCGTCTCCATACCTCACTTCTCGCTCCATCTTATCCAGGTGGCTGGGCAGGTCGTCCACGACATCCAGACCTCTTTGGCTCTCAACGCCCCTCTCCTAGCGGGCTCGATCTTGGTGGTCACCCTGGCCTTCGCCGGGGCTTACGCGGCGAGGAAGAGATTCTTCTCGATTCTTCCGTGATTCGAGACGAGCGAGATGTTAGTGCTGGTGGCGAAAGACAAGAATGCAGCAATATCGCAACAGGCTCAAGATAATCTCTGACGTGCTCTCCGTCGCGCTCACATCCGGCGGTGAAGGCGGAGCGAGCCCTTCCGTGTTGATGCGGCGTTCCAACCTCTCCTACCGCGGCCTTGAGCAGCTCCTCTCACAGCTGCTCTTGGCCGGGTTTCTTATGGAGAAGAAGGAGGATAGGGGGGTGAAGTACGTCCTCAGCGCCAAGGGCTGCGAGTACCTCGCGCACTACCGCCAGTTCGAGAGCTTCGCGGGGTCTTTCGGGCTGCGGCTCTAGCACGCCTGACCGTGGGGTGCGGATTCCGGCTCCATCACTCTTTTAGTATGGTGATTGAAGTGAACAAAAGTTGCAACAATTGAGCGACGAGGGGCTTGATTCAGCCAAAATCATGCGGATTGTCAACCACCCCGTCCGCATGCGAATAATCGAGCTCCTCGCTGTAAAGGCCCTGTCCTGGAAGGAGCTCTCGAGCGAGCTGGGGGTGCGCACAGGCTCCTTGTACCACCACCTTGACACCCTCGAGAGGATAGTCGCGCGAGACCCTGAGCGCAAGTACACGCTCACCCGCCTGGGGCAGCAGATCTTCGCCGAGCTCAACGACGACAAGAAGACGCGCGCCCAGTCGATGGAGGGAATTGAGAAGGCGATGAGGAAGAGGACGGTCGGCGGGTTCGCAAGGGAGGTCTTCGTGCCTAGAAGCCTGATCGTCCCCCTGACATCGACGAGGTCAAGGGGCATCGCGACCCTGGCAGTGGTCTCAGCGGTCGCAGTGGGCCTTCTTCTATTCTCGGGGAACGAGCTCGTCCTCTTCTCGTTCTCTCCCTCTCCCGGCATGCTGCAATCGGTCGCCACGTACGCGGCGAGCCTCGCTGGCCTCACCGCCGCGGCCTATTTCGCCCTGGCCGTCGCTTTCAAGGAGCGACCGGACGTCGTCACCCTCCTCACCTCTACCGCCTTGTCATTCATCCCGCTTTGCCTCTTCGGCGCCTCGTTGCATCTCCTCTACGCGATCGCCCCGCCGGCTTCCGCTGCTTTCCCGCTTTCGATCTTCGCCTCGAGCGCCGCGGTGACGGTGATTTTCGCATTCTTCCAAGCCTGGGGAGCGGGAGTGGTGGGGGCAGGGATGAGCGTAGCCTCAGGCCTCAGGGTGGAGAAGACCCTGGTGGTCAGCTTGGTCGTCCTCTACGCGACGATGCTGATAATCCTCCTGCAGGGAGGGCGCCTCACCTAGGTGCCTGGCACCCTCAAGCCTTCCTAACCCTTCTCTTTCACCGTCTCCCGGGATTTCCAGAGGAACTGGAAGTAGTCTCTCGCGAAGCTGGCGAGGCCGGGGTGGTCGGCCCAAATCGCGAGCGCCGAGTTGGCGCTTTCCTCCGTGCCCCCTCCGCCAAGAAGAAGGACGACCTCCTTGGAATCGGCTATGACCCCTCCTCCGAACATCATCCTCCTCGTCCGCACTTCCGAGGTCGCCGAGAGTGCCGACAGGGTCTCTTGCGGGAGGCCCAGCGATGTCAGGATGGAGATTCTCACGCCCTTCTCCTTGAGGGCCATGAGGAGCGCCGCGACCTGGTCCGCATACGGGGCGATTCCGACCGGGAGCGCGACGAGCAGCTCGTTCCTGGAGCTCAGCACCGTTTTCTTTACGCGCGACAGAATCTCAACGGTCCCCCTCAAAATCCAGATGTCGGGCCGCTCCTGCTCCCCCTTCTTCTCGTAGATGCTGGCTAGCTCGGCCAGCGCCAACTTCTCCCTTTCACGCATGTCCGACTCGTTCTGGGCCCTCAGCTCCTCCATGGCGCTTTCCGGAGGCTTGGCTGAGTAGAGTATCGGCCTGCTCCGCTGCCGGTCGACCCAGCCTTTCTTGTGAAGAGACTCGAGAGCCTGGTAGACCTTGGAATACGGGACCCTGGCCGTCCGGCTGACCTCGCTGGCCGTCATCGTCCCTCCTTCAAGGAGGGCGGCGTAGCTCCTGATCTCAGTCTTGTTGAGGCCCAGGCCTTCGAGGGCATCTATCGCCTGGTCGCTCACGCTCGTGGCTTATGACCTCGGCTGTGGCCCGTTTCGCGCCTAGGGAAAAATATTGCCCTGCCGCGCGGCAGCCGTCGCCCGAGGCGGCAAATAGGGTCGAGAAGACAAAGAGGTGGAGGCGTGCGGTCCTCTGCGCCCTTACCGCGCGCTCTCCCAGAGACCTACGACGTTTCCTTCGGTGTCCTTGAAGTACGCTGAGAAACCCATGTCGCCAACGGCCTGCTTCTTGCCGGCCACGCTCCCTCCGAGCTTCTTGATCTCCTTCAACGAGGCGTCGATGTCCTCCACGTCGATGGTTATCACCGGCACGCTGACAGGCTTCTGACGCTTCAGCATCCCTCCGTTTATCGCTCCGGGGTTCTTTGGCATGCCGTTCTCGTCGGAGTCGGTCGTTCCCACCATGGCGTAGTTCATGCCGGGATAGTTGCTTATCTGCCAGCCGAATGCCTTGGTGTAGAATTCCTTGGCTCGCTTCACGTTGGCTGCAGGGATTTCGAAGTGCACGACTCCTCTTCCTGCCATACTGGCGTCGGTGCCAGCCGATTAGTTAAGAGTTGCTGCCGTCGTCTCCATGGGCATGTCCGAGGCGGGGTCCCTCCCCCGGAGGGGGACCAGGAACCTAGCTTGTCACGGTGAAGTGGACCGCCGCCAGCTGACCCCAGTTGTCCGCCGCAACGACCGTGTAGATTCCTGCGGGGAAAGGCTCAGGGTTGGCGAGGCCGTTCGAGTAGACGTTCACGAGCGATGTCGCTGCGGTTGCGGACCTGGACGTCATCACCGGCCGTGCGTTCTGTGCCCCCATCTCCTGCGGCAGGGGTCCCGTGAATGCGTCGCTGTTGGGCTGGAAGACGTAGTAGCTCAAGGCCGATGCCGGGACTATGCACAGCATGTTCTGGACGCCGTGGATGCTGAGCACCTTACCCGCAGAGAAGTTGGCCACCGTGTAGTACCCCTCCAGGACCTCGAATGTCACAGGCCCCGTGTTGCAGAGGGGGTTGAACTGGACGCCGTGGTACTCGCCGACTCCCGTGACGTTGTTCGGGCGTGGGAGCATGTTCCAGACGGTCGCGTTGACCTCAAAAGATGTGCCTTGGGCTCCTCGGCCAGGGCTCACCGAGAGCACGAGCTCGATACCCAGGCCCTGGTCGACCACCGTCGTCGTGGCTCCTGAGCCCGACGTTGACGATGAGGACGAGGACCCGCTCCTCCCTGGGGTACCCGCAATGACGAATACTCCCGTGACGGTCGCAATAATTCCGATCGTCAGGGCTACCAACGCGTAAGTCCTCAAAGATGATGCAGCTTTTCCTGTCTCCAAGATAATTCACTGCCTACCATTCCAATCCTCTGTCCATAATCCTAACCCCAAGAACAGTTTGGTGGGCCGCGCGTTCTAGCCCCCAGAACGGGGCGGTATGGCGTCTCTTCAGGGTGATTATCACAAGAACGAGACGAGGATGGCTGCGAGTGCGAAGGCGGCGAGGGGGATGACCGCCCAAGAGGAAATCACCTCCAGAGAGAGCCTCCGATTGACGATTGCGACCTTCTTGGTGAATGCCGCTCCGAACATCCC
>JBGPFY010000076.1:0-5284 GCA_041483615.1 Nitrososphaeria archaeon
CACGATTAAGGGGACCCGCCCGAAGCTGCCAGACGACGTCGTGAACGTCGAGAACTCGGGCACGACCCTCAGGTTCATGACGTCCGCGTTTTCGCTCGCTCCGGCGGGGTACGTTGTGCTGACCGGCGACTCTAGCATCAGAAGGAGGCCGATGCAGCCGCTCCTTGATACGCTGGGGCAGCTCGGCGTCCAGACTTGGACTTCGAAGGGGAACGGGTGCGCCCCTGTGATAGTGAATGCGGGGGGGATGCGCGGAGGGAGGGCGTCGATAAGGGGAGACGTCTCGTCGCAGTTCATATCCTCCCTCCTGATCTCGAGCCCAATGGCCGAGATCGACACCACCCTCAAGGTCGCCGACGCGGTCTCGAGGCCTTACATAGAGATGACGCTCAGGCTCGCGGAGCACTTCGGCGTGAAGGTCAGCAAGAAGGGATACTCAGAGTTCGAGGTCGCCTCGGGGCAGGAATATCGGGCCGCGGACTTCTCGGTTCCTGCGGATTTCAGCTCGGCCTCGTTCATAGTGGCGGCTGTCGCGATGATAGGCGGGAAGGTCAGGATCGAGAACCTGGACGCCAGCCTCCCCCAGGGGGACGCGCGCATAACAGAGATAGTCAAGCTCATGGGAGCGAAGGTGGCGGATGAGAAGGGCGTGCTGTTGATCGCCTCGGACGGCGACAGGCTCCAGGGAGGGACGTTCGACCTCGGCGACACTCCTGACCTCCTCCCGGTGGTCGCGGCGCTGGCCTTGAAGTGCGACTCCCCGGTCGAGATAGTCGGGACGGCCCACGCCCGGTTCAAGGAGACCGACAGGATAGCGATAGTCGCGAAGGAGCTCTCGAAGCTGGGCGTGAGCGTCAAGGAGAGGGATGACGGGCTCAAGATACTCCCTCCGAAGGGAAAGATGGAGGCCGCCCCGATGGACGCCCACGACGACCACAGGATGTTCATGGCCTTCTCGTTGGCCTCGATGCTAATCCCCGGCGGGGCCCCCATCGCGGGAGCCGAGAGCCTCGACGTCTCATACCCGACCTTCCTCGAGGACATCCAGAAGCTCGGGGCGAAGGTCAAGAGGGAGTAGGCGGTACCGAGAAAATGCCGGGCAACATCTACGGCGAGAGGTTCGTGGTGGTGAGCTTCGGCGAGAGCCACGGAAAGGGGGTGGGGATTGTCGTTGACGGGGTTCCAGCGGGCCTGGCCCTGTCCGAAGGCGACATCCAACCCGACCTCGACCTCAGGCGGCCGGGGCAGTCCATTGTGACCACCCAGAGGAAGGAGGGGGACGTCGTCGAGATAATGTCCGGGGTTTTCAAAGGCCGCACGACCGGGGCGCCGGTGATGATGATGATACGCAACCTTGACGTCGACTCGCGCTCCTACGAGTCGATGGTGAACACCCCGCGCCCCAGCCACGCCGACCTGACTCACAGGACGAAGTACGGGGGATTCAACGACTACAGGGGCAGCGGCAGGGCATCCGCGAGGGTGACGGCCGGCTTCGTGATGGCCGGGGCGATAGCCAAGAAGCTCCTAAAAGAGACCCTAAGGATAGAGGTCATAGCGTACACCCTCGAGCTAGGGGGCCTGCGGGCCGAGGGATTCACGCTGGACGAGGCGCGCAAGAACAGGTACACCAACGAGGTAAGGTGCCCCGACCCCAGGCTCGCCGAGAAGATGAAGGCGATGGTCATCAAGAGCAGGGGCGAGGGGGACAGCCTGGGCGGGATTGTAGAGTGCGTCGCTCTCAACCTTCCCGTCGGGCTTGGCGAGCCGGTATTCAATTCCCTTGACTCCGACCTGGCGCAGATGGCGCTCTCTATCCCTGCGGTGAAAGGGGTCGAGTTCGGTTCGGGCTTCGCGTCTGCGAGGCTGAAGGGGAGCGAGAACAACGACCAGTACTTCATCGGCAAGGACGGAAGAATCGCGACGGAGACGAACAACTCAGGTGGGATAATCGGCGGCGTCTCGAGCGGAATGCCCCTCGTCTACAGGTTGGCGTTCAAGCCCCCGGCCTCCATCGCGAAGAAGCAGAAGACCGTCGACCTCGCGAAGAGGAAGCAGGTGGAGATAGTCATCCCGGGCAGGCACGACCCGGTAGTAGTCCCTAGAGCAGTGCCAATCGTCGAGTGCTGCACGGCGATAGTCCTCGCTGACCACGCCATCAGAGCCGGGTTTATTTCCCCTGTCCTGGGAGGAAGGGGGAAGTAGCTTGACCAGCAGCGACATGGAGGAGTCGGGGTCTGAGCTTCAGGACCTGCGCGAGGAGGTCGCGGAGACCACCAAGGAGATCATCAAGCTCGTCGCCAGGAGGGCCGACCTGGCCAAGAGGATCGGCCAGGTCAAGAGCAGGGAGTCTCTACCCATCGACAACGAGAAGGTCGAGGACGCCTTGCTGGAGGACGTCATCAGGGAGTGCAAGCGTCTCGGCCTCGACCAGCAGCTTGGGACGAAGATACTCAGCACGCTGCTGAAGGAGTCCAAGAAGGCCCAGCGCACACACGGAGGCGCCAGGCAGCAACCCCTCATCACGCCGATGGTCATGATGGCCAAGGCGACCGAGATAGAGAAGAGCGGGAGGAAACTCATCCGACTCGACGTCGGCGAACCCGACTTCCGCCCGCCGAAGGCCGTGCTCGACGCGGTCTCGAACGCCTTGTACTCCTACAAGACATACTACACCGTCGGGCGAGGGATCCCGGAGCTGCTTTCCGCGCTCCGAAACTACCTCGCTACACGATACAACTACAGGGAGGCGGCGGAGAATCAGCTTCTGGTCACGCCGGGCGGAAGGTTCGCAGTCTATTCCGCGGTCGCGACCGTAGCCTCGGAAGGGGACAGCGTAGTGGTGATTGAGCCGAACTGGCCCGCGTACAAGGAGGGGCTCGACTACATCGGGGCGCGCGCCATCACCATACAAACCACTATGGAAGAGGGTTGGGAGCCTTCACCTGAGAGGGTCAAGGCCGCGATAAGGCCAAACACAAAGGCGATAGTCCTGAGCTACCCCTCAAACCCCACAGGGAAGATAATGGCCAAGGCCAGCTTCAAGGAGATAGTCGAGATCGCGGACGACCGCAGCCTCACGGTGATAAGCGACGAGATCTACAACGACTATGCCTACAAGCCGTGCCCCACGATCCTCGAGAAGCTGCCGAAAAGATACATCCTCACCTCGTCGTTCTCCAAAGGCTGGAGCATGACGGGGTTCAGGGTAGGCTACTCGCTGGCCCCCGCGGAGACGAGCTCGAGGATGCTCAAGATCCTCGGCCTGATGATAACGTGCGTCCCGGACTTCATTCAGCGGGGGGCTGCGAAGGCGCTGGACTGCCACGAAGAGGTCTCGCGCAACTCGAGGGTGATGAAGGAGCGCATCGATGCGACCACCACCGAGCTGGAGAAGATAGATGCCTTAGAGGTCATCAAGCCCGAAGGGGCAATCTACGCGTTCCCCCAGGCCAGGGATCCGGACTTCGACTCTACCGCGTTCGCGATGGAGCTCCTCGAGAAGAAGAGTGTGACGATCAGCCCAGGCACGGGGTTCGGGGACTACCCCAGATGCTTCCGGCTGTCTCTCGGCCAGCCTCAGGAGGTCCTGACGGCCGGAGTTAGGAAGATAGGCGAACTCCTCGCTTGAGGGTTGCCGTCCTCGGCGCTTCTGGCGAGATGGGCGCCTTCTTCGTGCGGTATTTCCTCGAAAAGGGAGAGGCCGTAAATGGTTGTGACCCCAACAGGGCGAAAACGGGGGCTCAGGCGGGCCGAGTCCCGCAGCTTGAGTGGTATGGCACAAACGCCGAGGCCGCGAAGGGGTGCGACGTGACCATAATCGCCGTCCCGATGGAGAGCACAGTCAAGGTCGCCAAAGAGGTGGCGCTGAAACTGAAGCCAGGCTCCATCCTGGTGGAGATTTCATCGGTGAAAGGCCGGACCTTTTCCGCACTCAAGAGGCTCGTAGGCGACAGAGTCAACCTGCTTTCGATCCACCCTCTCTTCGGTCCCGCCCTTCAGTCGATCGAGGGGATGAAGATCGCAGTGATCGTCGGCAGGAAGCGAGGCGTCGAGCCCCCAGAAGCAGCGTTCGCCAGAAAGCTCTTTCCCGAGGCGCGAGTGATAGCCATGAGCAGGGAGGAGCACGACAGGACGATGGCGGTAGTCCTCTCGCTGACACATCTTGTCAACCTCGTCTATGCCGCGACCGTCTCCCAGTTCCTCTCTCCTGACGAGTTCATGAGGGTCTCTACGCCCAACTCCTCGATGCAGCTCACACTGGCTGAGGCAATCCTCGCGCAGGACCCGAAGCTCTCCTATGCCATCCAGGCCGGGAACGTCTACTCCAGCAAGGTGGCGCGCGCGGCGTCGCGCGAGCTCAGACGCGTCCTGGAGATGGTCGAGAGGTCGGAAGCGGGGGCCTTCTACGAGCACTTTTCGAAGCTCTCGAAACGATACAGGACGGACAAAAGGGCCAGGGCAGTCATCGCGGAGATCTACAGCGCCGCGGAGAAGGCCCCCTAGCCGCGCTTGGTGGCCTCCTTCATGGAGCGGACGTAGCTCTCGACGTCGGCCAGCATCTTCAACGGGCCGTCCCTCTTGTAACCCGCCACCTTGTCCACGATCGCGCTGCCCACGACGACGGCGTCGGCCCCTGCGGCGAGGATCGCCCTCACGTGCTCCGGGGTCGAGATGCCGAAGCCTACCCCGATCGGAACCTTGTTCGAGTACCGCTTCGCGAACCGTATCAGGCCTACGGTGCTTTCCTGGACGCTCGACCTCGCCCCGGTCACGCCTGTGAGCGAGACGAGATAGAGGAACCCCGAGGTGTGCTTGGCGATTGCTTTCATCCTCGAAGGCGTGGTCGTGGGCGCCGCGAGGAGGACGGCGTCGAGCCCGTGCCGCTTGGCCAGCGGGGAGTACTCCTGAATCTCATCGAACGGGAGGTCCGGGACGATGAGCCCGTCCACCCCGTGGCTCTTGGCGGCCTCGAGGAACCTGCCGAGGCCGTTGGAGTAGAGGATGTTGTAGTAGGTCATGGCGACGATAGGCAGGCCCGGGTAGCGGGATTTGGCGCCGCGTATCAGGTCGAGCACCTTGGCGGGGGTCGTCCCGGAGGCGAGCGAGCGTACGTCGGCTGCCTGGATCGACTTGCCGTCGGCGATCGGGTCGGAGAAGGGTATCCCCACCTCGATGATGTCTGCCCCTCCCCTGGCGACAGCCTCTATCACGGAGGCCGATGTGCTCAGGTCGGGGTCGCCGCCCATCACGTAAGCGACGAGGGCGCCCTCGTTGTGGAGCC
>JBGPFY010000077.1:0-5277 GCA_041483615.1 Nitrososphaeria archaeon
GAGCCGGCGTCGCAGGGCTCCAAGCCATCGCCACAGCGAGGAGGCTCGGAGCGGTCGTCGAAGCCTACGACGTGAGGCCTGTCGTCAAGGAGCAGGTCATGAGTCTCGGCGCGAAGTTCGCCGAGATGCCGGTGGAGGCCAGGGACGCCCAAGACGCTGGCGGGTACGCGAAGGCCATGGGCGAGGAGTTCACCAGGAAGCAGCAGGAATTCCTGGCGCAGCGGGCGAAGCTCGCAGACGTCGTGATCACAACGGCCCTGATCCCAGGCGCCAGGGCGCCCATCCTCATCACCGAGGACGCCGTAAAGGGAATGCGGCCCGGCTCCGTAATAGTGGACCTCGCCTCGGAGGCAAAGGGGAACTGCGCAATCACCGAGCCCGGCAAGACCGTCGTGAAGTACGGCGTGACTATTCACGGCCCTCTGAACCTGCCGTCAACAATGGCGCCCGAGTCGAGCAGGCTCTACTCCAGAAACATCTCCGCGTTGCTGCTCATCATGCTGAAGGACGGGAAGCTGACGGTGGACACCAAGGACGACATAGTCAAGGGTTCGATGGTGGTCAACGCAGGAGAGGTGGTCCACGGGCCGACGATGAAGGCCATGGGGGGGCCGGCAGCGGCGCCTGTGCCCGCGGGAGCAAAGGCCTAACATGCTGCTCGAGATTCTCGCCGTGAACGCAACTACGACGGTGGCCGCGTCGACCGCGTCCTCGGGGCCCCCGGCAGACCTCCTGACAAACTTCCTGATCTTCATAATGGCCACGTTCCTCGGGACAGCGCTGATCCGGCAGGTCTCGAAGCTCCTCCACACACCCCTGATGTCGCTGACCAACGCGATCTCCTCTGTCTCGATGATCGCCGCGCTCATCGTCCTGAGCGAGAGCACCACCACCTTCATCCTGATCCTCGCCACCGTCGGCGTCGCGCTCGCATCGACGAACATCATCAGCGGCTTCCTGCTCACCGAGCGCATAATGCGCTTCTTCAAGAGGAAACCCTCGAAATGATCGACCCTAACATCGTCTTAGGGCTCTACATAGTCGGAATTGTCCTCTTCATCCTCGCGCTGCGATGGATGAGCGAGGTAAAGACGTGCAGGCGGGGTAACTGGGCGGCAGCTGCCGGGATGGCCTTCGCCGTGACCGGGACGCTGTTGGCCTACTCGATCCAACGGATTGACCTGCTGCTTGGCGCCGTCGCGGTCGGCCTCATCATAGGCCTGCCGATCGCATTCAAGGTGAAGATGACGGCCGTCCCGCAACGAACGGCGATGTCCCAGGCCTTCGGCTCCCTCGCGGTCGCCCTAATCGGCACCGCGGAGTACTTCACGAAGGCCCCCAACGTCGACACGTTCACGATGGCGGTTCTCGCCACAGAGATGATTCTGGGCTTCCTCACCTTCGCAGGGAGCATCATAGCGTTCGCTAAGCTCCAGGCGCTCATCCCGGGTCGCCCGTTCGTCTACCCAGGAAAGAACTTCGTGAGCCTAACCATACTGGGCATCGCGGGGGCGGTGGGCGTCTACTTGGTGATCTTCCCGTCACAGAGCTTCATCCTCCCGGTCATGGATATCTTCGCCCTCGGCTTCGGATTCCTGCTCGTCATGGGCATCGGCGGCGCGGACATGCCGACGGTGATCGCTATCCTGAACTCCTATACGGGAATGTCAGCGGCGGCGCTCGGCTTCGTCCTCGACAACAAGCTCCTCATCGTCGCGGGCTCGCTCGACGGCTCCTCCGGGTTCATCCTCGCCATGATCATGAGCAAGGCCATGAACCGCTCTTTCGTCAACGTCCTGTTCGGCGGCGTCGGATCGAAGGTCGCAGCCAGCGAAAAAGGCAAGGCGGTGGAGGCCCGCCCCATCCAGGCGTACACCGTGGACGACGTAGCGACGATACTGGACAACGCGAGGTCGGTGATCATCGTCCCCGGCTACGGCATGGCCGTCGCGCAAGCCCAGCACGTCGTGAAGGAGGTCACTGACGTCCTCAAGGAGCGCGGGGTTGACGTGAAGTTCGGAATCCATCCTGTTGCGGGGAGGATGCCAGGCCACATGAACGTCCTGATGGCGGAGGCCCAGGTCCCCTACGACGACCTTTGGGAGATGGAGAAGATCAACCCGAGCTTCCCTGAGACCGACGTGGCGATAGTGGTCGGCGCCAACGACGTCACGAACCCGGCCGCTCGCACCAAGACCGACTCGCCTTTGTACGGGATGCCGATCTTGAACGTGGACAAGGCAAAGACAGTGATTTTCATCAAGCGGTCGATGAACCCTGGGTTCTCGGGCGCCGACAACGAGCTCTTCTACCTCCCCAACACCTGGATGGTCTTCGGGGACGCCAAGAAGGTCCTCTCAGACCTCCTCGCCGCCATGAAGAAGTCCTAAGACCGCAACGGTCAGGGCTCTCCTTCAGACGCCGGTTGTCTTGGGACCGGCCAACGGCTCGGCGGCCGGGGCAGCCCGCCCTCCTTCGAGGTTCTCCTCTCTCATCCACGCATATCTTACGCTGAGCGCGTACCTCAGGAAGAACGCCGCGCCAATCCCCACCAGGTTCGCGAGCGCGGCCGCGACGCCGAAGTAGACCGTCCCAACATCGAGGATGGCGAGGTTTACCACAAGGCCGACGAGCATGAGGACGTTGAACTTGGCGAGCCTGACAGCGAAGTGCCCCGACCGCCTGTCCCTGAACGTCCAGAGGTCGTGCATGATGAAGTTTGTGAGTATGGAGATCTCGATGGCCACGGCGCCGGCGTACAGAAAGTAGACGCCCATCGCCTGGATGGCTATCAGGAGCCCCTCGTTCACCACCACTCCCGTGGCGCCGACGATGCTGAACTTGATGAAGGAGCGGAAGTAAGCCAGCGTGAAGATTCTCGTACCGCCTCTAGAGGTCATTGCCGCTACCCCTTGCGACGAAGCGGCCCAAGATAGTAGACCATGTAGAGGACCGAAAGCGCAGCGACCACAACTAGGGCTGCTTGTCCCGCGAACGCAGAGAGCGAGTCGAGCGCGCTCTGCCAGAGGGGACCAGCCGTGTAGCCGAGGTAGATTAGGACGGCGGACCAGATGAGAGAGCCGGCGGTGGTCACTATCACGAAGGGTCTCAGTTTCATCCTTAGCAGGCCCGCGGGGATTGATATCGCAGACCTGAGGCCCGGTATGAACCTCGCTATGAAGACGCTCCAGGCTCCCTTTGAGTCGATCCAACGTTCGCCGTTATCTAGATGAGTCGAAGAAACGCCCATCCTTCCCAGCAGCCGATAGACGACCGGCCTCCCGAGCCATAGGGCCAGGTAGTAGTCGACCAGCGCGCCGACCAGGCCGGCGACCGTGCTGTCGACGACCGCCAAGCCCAGATTCAGCTTCCCGACGAAGACCAGATAGCCTGCCAGCGGCAGCACTATCTCGCTTGGAATTGGCAATGACGCGCTCTCCATCACCATCAGGATGAATAACCCCGCGTATCCGATGTCCAGAAGGGAGGTGAGCAGACCCATCGAGAACAACCCTCCCGAGGCGACCGCTCCGCCCAATCTTGACTCGAGCGGCAATTGGACTACGTCTGCCAGCTCCACCACGCTTAGGAAAAGGGCGGCGAACGCGGCCACGGCCAGGTATTTGTTCCGGGGGACGAGAGATGAGGTGCGCTTTGGAAAGCTCGAATCACCCATATCTTTCCCCGTTTCCCTTCGGTACCTTTATAGAAGTTGCTGGCTCCTGAGGATTCGCGGCCGCGGCAACGACGCTATCGCAGGCGGTCGTCGCCGTAGGCCACTAGGTAGCCACCGAACGCGATCCCGCTTATGAGCACTGGATAGACGATCATCTTCTCCATCCCTCCCTGGCCCAGCCCGAGATACGTCTGGGTCCCGTAGAGCACCAAAGCCACCAGGGCGACGACGCCCGTGATGGTCGAAAAGTAGGAGTACGGGGCTTTCGCTACCTTGAACACGAGGAGCGCCTGGACTCCGATTGCGACGAACGTGAACGCAGAGAAGAAGGTGTGAGCAATCCCGTAGCTCTCGTTGAAAACCCCCACTCCCACAGCGCCGACGCCTGAGAGGAATTCGAAGGAGGACAGGGCCTTCGACGCCGAGCCCTTCCAGAGGTAGTAGGCGACGAAGAACAGCATGACTCCGAGCAGGACGATTGACGCGTTGAAGATGTCAGAGGAAGGCTGGAAGAACTCGCAGGTGCCGCTCTTGCACGTGGCCCCCAAGTCACTTATGGTGTTGGCAGAGACGTCGTATCCCGGGTAAAGTATCTCCGCCAGGGCGAAGCAGAACGCGAACTGACCTGACCCGAGGAAGAGAAGGGCCCCCGCCCGCCTCATGAGCCTGTCGTCCATGCCGGGACGGTCAGCCAACACTCGCTTAAGAATCAAGACCTGCGCATCACGTTCGACGATTCCCAGCCAAAGGCAGGATGGGGCCTAACCCTCTGCCTACGGGTTCAACGGTCCACACTGCGAAAGGACTCTCGCATCGGCCTCCCGTTTTTTAACAACGGCATGCAAAAAGTCGCAATTGCTGCTAAACATATGGCTGATTTTCAACTGATGCGATATTCAAATGTAAGATAAAATCCGTATACACTTAAATATCGTCCAAGTGGAGCCTCGGCGAAGTGAACGATTCCAGCTCACTGACCGACGGCATGCCCACGAGATTCGCGAGGTTCCTCTTGAACAGGTACACGATCCCAGCGGTCGCCCTGATGCTCCTGATGATGGTGCTGGGCGCGCACTCCGCATACGCTCAAGCTTCCTATGTTCCTCCAGCAAGCCAGAGCTCCTTCCCTGCCCAAGCTGTCCCGAACTGGCTTGACACTGGGAGCAACGCATGGATGCTGACTGCGGCCACCCTCGTCGGGTTGATGAGCATCCCCGGGTTGGCGCTCTATTATGGAGGACTGACGCGGAAGAAGTTCTCCATCAACACGGCCCTCATGTGTTTCTACGGCTTTGCTGCGGTCCTCGTGGTCTTCGTCCTCGCTGGATACAACTTAGGATTCGGCCCTGCGGGCTTGAAGATGGGGAACTACGGGATCGTCGGGATTCCTACCTCCGTCGCGCCCGCCCTGACCGAGGGCTCTCAGGCTCTAATCGGTCCCGCGCAGATTGCCCTGAATCTGCCCACGTCCACCGTCGTATGGTTCCAGTTCGTCTTCGCGGCCATCACTCCCCTGCTCTTCGTGGGCGCCATCATAGAGAGAACCAACTTCAAGGCGTGGTTGATCTTCGTCCCCGTCTGGTCGCTCCTTGTCTACTGCC